>MTOL01000496.1 GCA_002011685.1 Deferribacteres bacterium JdFR-76 | reverse complement strand
AAAGCACCACCTGAAAAATATCCCCGGCAAAAATGTACTCCTTGGCCCGCCGCACCATTTGTTCAAACTGTTCGCGGGAGCAGCTGGCCTCCCACCGCGATGGGTCGCAGGAAAAAAGCTCCAGGTGCGGTGCCTGGGAAACAATCCCATCTGCCAGCAGGGCCAGACGTTCATGAGCCTCGGACAGGGCAGCCGGAATGTCTTCCAGAAGCGCGGGATCCGGCCAGGCAAGCAGCAAAAGTTCGTTGTGAAGATGATCAAACGCCGCCAGTTCCGTATAAACGCCCATAGCTGCGTCCGGAATCCCACAGGTGTCCGGTCCAGGTCCCGGAAGGGTTTCCATCGTACGCACCATATCATAGCCAATATATCCCACCGCACCTCCGTTAAACCGCGGCAATGCTTTGACGTTTTCGGGCTGGATGTTCCACCTCCTTAGTTCCTGGCCAATTCTGCNGAAGAAACTCTCCGGATCGGTCCAGCAAATGTGTTGGTTTTTAGCGGCCGGCGGCGCTATTGTGTTAAAATTCCGCTGGAAGGACGTACAGATGGCCTTCTGTGGCCGAACACCGATGAAAGAATACCGCCCCAAGCGGCGTCCTTTTTCTACGCTCTCCAGCAAAAAGCTCCATGCCGAACGCCTGCGCAGCCGCAAGTAGGCCTGCACCGGAGTAATCAGGTCAGCCCGGTACCGGAGAACAAGAGGCGCAGGACAGCCCTTTTCCCAAGTTTTCACCAGCCGGGCCCGGTCGATATTCTGGTATTGGACCGTCATTAGTTTTTTCTCCTGAAAAAATCCCTGGCCATAAAAACAAAAAGCCCACTCAATTGAGTGGGCTCCGTATGTCATAAAAAATCCGGAATGTATCAATCAGCTATGTGGACATACGTCGCCCACTCCTGGCACCCTTCCACCACCACCAGGAATTGTTATGGGCGACCAATGTCCGCATAGCCGAACGCATCCGAATAGAAAGCCTTTTTATTCAAATTTGAATTTTGCAAAATATATTCGCCTTCTTTCTTCTTGTCAAGATCTTTTTCGCCCTCCTCTCCAATTTTCTTTCCAGAATAATGCCATTCCGCTTTTCAGTCACAGCCAGAGGGCTTCGATTCCAGCGCCGGAGTTCCCAACGGGAAATTCGGCGGTCCAGGTTCCCTTTTCAAAAAGAGCGCTCAACGGTGTACACCCAACGAGGAACGTAAAATTTTTGAAAAATCACCGAAACAGCAAAAAACGCTTGTTCTTTTTCAATCCTCTGCTTACATAACAGGCAAATTCAGATGAAAGGAATAGCGATGAAACGTATTCTGTTTTCCGCGGCGGTTTTCCTGCTCATCATTGTGCTTGTCCACGGCTGTGGGCTTTTTACCCTCGATGAGGAGACATCTGAGGTGCTCTACAAAGTTTCCAGCACGGCTCCGGAGATCTACATCCGCATGATTAATAAATACGGGCAATTTGAAGACCGGTTAAAGGAAAAACCGCCGTGGACATACAAATTTAAAGCGGACCCCGGGGACCAGTTGTACCTTTCTGCGTGGCACCTGCAGGACAGCGGTGAAATTACAGTGGAAATCCACGTGGACGGAAAGCTCTACAGGCACGCCAGAGCCACAGGGAAAAACGCCAAAGCGACGGTCTCCGGGAACATCTGAACTCTTTCACCCCGGTTTTTCGTTATGGAGGGGGCCAGCGTGCTCAGTTCGGAAATAACAATCGGCCCTACTTTCATTCTCCGCGGTCGCTTTTTGAACAGCAGCCTCGCTCTACCGCTGAAGCCGCACATCCGATATCAAGCCGGCCCGCTCTTCTCGTTCAACCGCAGGATTTTTGACCGCGCAGCGCCAGAATGCCGGATCTCACTTTATTGATCTTGTGTAATACCTGTTTCGAAAAGGCTTGACAAGCGGTATACCCAGGTGTAGATTTGTTGAAAACATGATTTCATTTGTAAAAATGTCAGGAAACAGTTTATCGGGAGGGTGTTATGAGCCATCCTTTCAACCGCCGCGATTTTCTCCGGCTGGCTGCCGCTGTTCCATTTGTTCCCCATGCTTTTCCTTCTTCAGCCTTCAACAAAGCGGCCCCATCTCCGGAAGATCTGTTTGACCCGTGGCTGGAAATCAACGCTTCGCATGTGGCCTGGAATGTTGCCCAGGTGCGCAAGCGGGTACAGGAGCGCCCGATTATGGCTGTGGTCAAATGCAACGGATACGGCCATGGGCTGGTGGGAATGGCACAGATCCTTCAGAAAAACGGAATCCGCCATTTTGCCGTGGTCAAAGTAGAAGAGGCCCTGGAACTGCGCAAGAACGGCATTCAGGGAATGATTCTAAACTTCGGCTCGTTTACCGCTGGCAATGCGGTGGATCTGGTGCAAAACAACATTTCCCAGTCTGTTTTTTCAGAAACGGTTGATTACCTGGCGGCTGCGGCTCGAAAGCTGGGCCGGCGCGCAAAGGTTCACATCAAAATTGACACGGGCCTGGGCCGGGTTGGTGTACCTTATTACGAAGCCCTCTCTTACATTGAAAGAGTAGCGGCCATGCCGGATATTCAGATTGAGGGAATTTTCACCACATTTACCGAAGAGCCGGATTTTGATCCGGTACAGCTCCGACGTTTTCTGGATGTTTGCGAACAGGCAAAGAAAAAAGGCATCAACGTGGGTTACCGCCATGCGGCCAGCACCGATGCCGTTGCCAAATTTCCGGATGCTTTTCTGGATATGGTACGGCCTGGCAACTGCCTTTACGGCCTGGAAAAATGGCCCAATCTGGACCTGCGGCAATCTCTGAGCCTGAAAACCCGTGTGCTTTACATTAAAAAAATGTACCCGGGCGAGACCATCGCCTACCACCGGCGCTACAAAGTGGAACGGGAATCCCTGATTGCTACGATCCCGCTGGGTTATTCCGATGGCTACCCCTGGCGGGCCGTGAACAAAGCGTACGCGTTGATTCGCGGGAAAAAATGGCCGGTCATTGCTTACATGTCCGCCAACCATGTGATGCTGGACATCACCGGCGCTAAAGATATCCGGATCGGAGATGAGGTGGTTCTTTTCGGCCAGCAAGGTGACGAATTTATTTCCCTCACGGAAATCGCGGAACTGGGCGATAGCTCCGTGTACAAAGTGGCGATCGGGATGAATCCGCTGCTCCCGCGCGTCTACGTCTAATGGTGAACAAACCGATACGTGCCCATCATTGCTTTTGTTCACTTTTTCCGGCTGTCAATGGACAAACGGATCCGGATGTTTCTGCGGATTGAAGAAAAAGAACCAACTGGGAGGTGTTTATGAAACAGATCAACCGGATTGTTGGGTGCTTGCTGCTGATCTTCCTGATGGCTCTGGTCTCTTCAGCTGCTCCCAAAAAACTGGCCATCGTTGGCGCCCACGTTATCAACCCGGATGGGAAAAAATCCTATAGAAACGCCACCCTACTCATTGAAGGGAACCGGATTGTGCGCGTTGGACCCGCCCGGAAGGTACGGGTGCCTTCTGGTTTCAGCGTCATCGACGCTAGCGGCAAATGGGTAATTCCCGGTCTGATCGATGCACACATTCATTTTTTTCAGTCGGGTGGACTTTACACCCGTCCCGACATTATCGACCTGCGGAAGTACGTCCCCTACGAGGAAAAGGAGCTGGTGGACATAAAAAAGAACCTGCGCGATACCTTCGCCCGTTATATCCGCTGCGGCATCACTGGCGTGGTGGACATGGGCGGCCCGTTCTGGAACTTTGAGGTTCGGGCAGAGGCCGACACCACGCTGCTGGCTCCCCGTGTCGTTTTACCTGGTCCGCTGGTCTCCACCTACCAGCCGGAAAAACTGACAACAAACGATCCTCCCATTATCAAAGTCCATACGGAGGAGGAAGCCCGGGAATTGGTCCGCAAACAGGTGGCAGCCGGAACAGATTTTATCAAGATCTGGTACATTGTTCGGCGGGGCCAGAAGCCGGAAGACAATTACCCTCTGGTGAAAGCCACTATCGACGAAAGTCACAAACACGGCCTGCGGGTGGCGGTTCATGCAACCCAGCTGCAGACGGCCAAACTTGCGGTAAAGGCCGGCGCCAAAATTCTGGTACACAGTGTTTACGACAGGGAAGTGGACCGCGAATTCATCCGCATGCTGAAGAAAAACAAGGTACTGTACATCCCTACTCTGGTGGTGTTTGAGGGCTACCTGGAAGCGCTGACAAAACGCCCCCGGCTTTCCACAGTTGAAATCCTGCTAGCCAATCCCTATTTTCTCGGAACCCTGTTCGACGTGTACGAAATCCCGGATTCGGACTTCCCACCTATCCCGGAAACATCTGTTCAGGCCCGGCTGCAACGCATAGAAATTGCCAAGAAAAATCTGAAAAAATTGCAGGACGCCGGAGTACTGATCGCCGCGGGCACCGACGCCGGAAACATCGGAACCTTCCACGGCCCGGCTATCTTTCGTGAATTTGAACTGATGCAGGAGGCCGGGCTAACCCCAAAACAGATCCTTACCTCGGCAACTCTCAATGGTGCCAGGGTAATGGGCATGGAAAACGAATTGGGTTTCATCGAAAAAGGTAAACTGGCCGATTTGGTCATCCTGAATTCCAACCCGCTGGAAAAAATAACGAACACAGCCGATATCTACGCCGTGGTTAAGGACGGACATGTTTTCTGGCCGGAGGACATCCTCCATCCAACCCCGGAAGATGTGGTCCAGACCCAGCTGAACGCCTACAATGCCCGGAATCTGGAAGCGTTTGCAGCAACGTACGCAGAAGACATCCAGATCTACAATTTCCCGGATGAGCTGCGTTATTCCGGAATTGACCGTCTGAAGGAACGCTACGGGCGGTTGTTCCAGAATGCACCAAACCTGCATGCCCAGATCAAAAAACGGATTGTTCTGGGCGACTACGTCCTCGACCGGGAACACGCCTCCGGTTTCCCAAGCGGGCGTACAGCGGACGTCGTTGCCATTTATCAGGTGAAAAACGGCAAGATCAGCAAGGTCTGGTTCATCCGCAAAAAGTAAATGGTGAAATTCCGCCGGGGCCGCCACCCAATTTGCCGGCTCCCGCCGGTTGTTTTAACCTGGAAAAACGACAGATTCTAACAGCCGGCTGGAGGAATCCGGGTCTTCATTTGGCTCTGCGCGGCCGTAGGCGCTGCTGCGGGGTTTTCTCCACCTGGAGCAGGATCGGTTTTCTCCGAATTCTTCCTAAATTCTAATTTCTCAAAGAACTTGCAAAGGCGTAGAATTCTTGCTATATTGCAGTCGATCTAAACTTGAAAAGCACCGGACAATCTACCATACAAACGATCAAACCAATCCCGGGAGGGTGTATGCGAACGCTAAAATGCTTCGCGATTTTGGTTCTGGGTTTTTCCTGCGCGCTGGCTGTCCCTATAAAAGCCCAGCAGCTGGACACCGCCATCTTCAGCGAGGCCAAAGTGCTTCTTCAGGATGCCCGCAAAGTGGAGGCCAACCTTTATTCACCCCGTTACTACGAACGCGGCTTCGAGCTATTCAGCAAAGCCAAAGAGGATTTCGAAAAAGGGAAAAAACTTTCTGACATTCGGAAAAAGCTGGAAGAGGCAACCCGCAATCTGAAAAAGGCCATCGAGGTAACACGCATATCCCAGATCACCCTTCAGGAGATGGCCAATGCCCGCCGGGATGCACTCAAACAGGACGTGGAAGAATGGGCCCCGGATCTGTTCCAGAAAGGTGAAGAAATTTTCCGCAAGGCCGCCATGAAGGTGGAAGACGGCAAAACCAACGATGCCCGGGAACTGGCCGTGAAAGGTGCTCAAATTTACCGTCAGGCGGAGCTGGAGGCCATCAAAACCCGAATTTTGCACGAAGTGTGGGACGCCTTAGCCGAGTGCCGCGAGAAAAAGATCGATAAACTGGCCCCCATTACCCTGCAGAAGGCGAGGGATCTTGCCCTGGAAGCGGAAAAAATTCTGGATAACGACCGTTATGCACAGGACAAAGCCCAGCGAATCGCCAACGAAGCCCTTTATGAAGCCAAACATGCCCTGTATCTGGGTGGCGTCATCCGCAAAGTACAAAAAGGCGAAACCGATCTCGAAGAGTTCCTGCTGGATGTGGAGAAAC
>MTOL01000187.1 GCA_002011685.1 Deferribacteres bacterium JdFR-76 | reverse complement strand
CTTTCTGCCGGGCTCCCAGATCGATGTGCGTCCCATCCGTGATTTCGATGCCCTAATTGGCCAGGTCTATGATTTTAAAGTAGTTAACATCAACCATGCCCGGAAAAATATCGTGGTGTCCCGCCGGGTTCTGGTAGAAGAAGAAATGAAAGACCAGCGGGAGAAGATCCTGCGCGAACTCCACAAAGGGCAAGTGCTGGAAGGGATCGTCAAAAACATTACCGATTTTGGGGTGTTTATTGACCTGGGCGGCGTGGACGGCCTCCTCCACATTAACGATCTCTCCTGGGGGCGGATCAATCATCCCTCGGAAATCGTTTCACTGGACCAGAAGATTAAAGTGATGGTCCTGGATTTCGATGAGAACAAGACCCGGATTTCGCTGGGGTACAAGCAGCTGCAGCCACACCCGTGGGAAGGGGTGGAAGAAAAATATCCCGTTGGCAGCAAGGTTACGGGCAAAGTAGTAAACATCACGGACTACGGTGCTTTCGTGGAGCTGGAAAAGGGCGTGGAAGGCTTGATCCATATTTCCGAAATGTCCTGGACCCAGCATATCAGGCATCCTTCCGAGGTGGTNTCCCTGGGTGACATCGTAGAGGCCGTTGTGCTCAATGTAAATAAGGACGAACATAAAATTTCACTCGGGCTCAAACAGCTCACACCTGATCCGTGGGAGAAAATCGAAGAGAAATATCCGATCGGATCCCGCCATAAAGGTATTGTACGTAACCTGACCAACTTCGGTGCCTTTGTGGAACTGGAAGAGGGAATTGACGGCCTGATCCATATTTCGGACCTCTCCTGGACCAAAAAGATCCGTCATCCAAGCGAAGTGCTGCAGAAGGATCAGGAGATTGAGGTGGAAGTTCTGGCCATTGACCGGGAGAATCGCCGGATTTCTCTGGGATATAAGCAGCTGTTCGAAAACCCGTGGGAAAAACTGGCGGAAGAGTACAAGGTCGGTACGCAGGTAAAAGGGAAAATTACTCGCTGCATGGAGAAAGGGCTGGTGGTGGAAATTCCCGATGAGGTGGAGGGATTTGTACCGCTTTCACATCTGGTACGCCTGGACCGGCCGGGGCCCAAGCGGACGACCGATCACTACCGTGTTGGCGAGGAGCTGGATCTCACGGTGATCGAATTCGATAAAGAGAACAAACGCATCGTCCTCTCCGAAAAAGGTCTGGTAGAGGAACCGCTTAAACACGATGAAAGCAAAAAGGGAGAGGAAAAGGAAGAGGACAAGGCAAAAGCGGCCCGAGCCAGACGGCCACGCAAAAAAGAGGCCAAAGAAAAAGCCGCTGAAAAAGAGAAAGAGAAGGTAGCCGAGGAGAAATCCGAAGAGGCGAAAAAGGAAGGGGAGGCTAAGGCCGAAAAGCCGGCTGAAAAATCGCCGGCACCGGAAGAGAAGGCCGAACCAGGGGAAGCTCCGGCTGAAAAAGAGGAGCCCGATTCCGGGCAGACCGAACAGGATACTTCTTCAGAAAAACCAGCCGATAAGGAGCAAAGTCCTTCTGAGGAGAAAAAAGAAGAATAAAAATACCATTCCTTTCGGATGCAGAAGGCTCCGGCTGCTGAAATGGCCGGAGCCTTTTTTATTGCATGGGGAAGTCAAAAGCAGGGGGAAGATTGGACAGGATGAAATTCGCGGCTGTTTTTTAAAATCCCGGGACGAAAGTCAAAAAAGCAGGGATCCGCCGGGGCTGAGAACAAATTGCGGTATTTATCTTCGATATTTTCAGAAACAATTTCCGGAATGGTTCTTTGCGGGGTGCCTGCTGTTTCCCTCTGGTGCCGCTATTTTCATGCCGTGCTGATTCTCTTTTTCCTGTTTTTGGCTCTCAGGAAAAGGGGGAAAACTTGTCGGACGGGAAAAACAGTTAAATTTCTTTTTGAATTTTAAAAAAACGTAATTTTTTTCTTTGCTTTTTTAAAAAAATTTGTGAAATTCCTTTGGGCTGGTTGTGGGGCTTCTGGAGGATGTGCACGATAGGCAAGCAATCATACGAGGATAATTCGGGACTAAAGGGAGGTAACGAGGATGAGTGATCCGAAATTCAAACCCTATGTGCCACCCGAACAAACCATGGCAGAGTTTACATTCAAAGCTGTGCTAACCGGTATTTTTCTCGCGATGATTTTGGGAGCGGCCAATGCTTATCTGGGCCTGAAGGCGGGAATGACGGTCGCGGCGACATTTCCTGCTGCGGTCATTTCCATGGCGGTTTTGCGTCCTTTTAAAGGGACGATTCTGGAGGAGAACCTGGCGCGGACTACAGGAGCAGTGGGAGAAGCCCTGGCGGCGGGGGCCATTTTCACCATTCCTGCCTTCATTATGGCTGGTGTCTGGCAGGAATTCAATTATCTGCAGAGCACGGCTCTGATGCTCATCGGCGGTATTCTCGGAGTGCTGTTTGTGATCATGCTGCGGAAGGCGCTGATCCACGATACATCGCTCCCATATCCCGAAAGTGTGGCCTGTGCAGAAATTGTGAAAGCAGGACAGGGAGGTGCCACCGGTGCCGGGTACGTTTTTTCCATGATTGGCGTGGCAGGTCTGATAGAATTCCTTAAAAATCCAAGCGGGTTGCAGATTATCAATGACCGCCTGAAAACTTTTATTGATCTCGGAACCTCAAAGGTCCGCTATCTTATTGAAGGCAAGGAAGTCGCCGTGGAATCCTTTAAAGGCGGTACGCTGATTGAAGCACCGCTCGCTTCACCGGCACTGACCGGTGTGGGATATATCATTGGACCGAGGCTTGCATCCATCACCTTCTCTGGCGGCGTATTTGGATGGCTGTTTCTTATGCCCCTGGTTCTCTTTCTCAACGGAGAATCTCTTTCCGCCATGGTGGCCCAGGGGCTCAGCTGGGCCGACATTGCCAAAGCCGCCTACAGTGCCACCATCAAGCCGGTGGCCGTAGGAGCCATGTTGGTGGGGGCTTTTTACACCCTTTACAATATGCGGCAAAACCTCATCAGCGGGATTTCACGGGGGTTTGCGGACATAAAAGCGGCCCGGGCCGGTGAAATGGAAGAAATCCGCACCGAAAAGGATCTGCGGTTCTCGTCTGTCCTGCTTTCCATCTTTGCTATCGTAATTCTGATGGTCTTCCTGTACAGTTTTTTTACCAAAAGCTTTGGTGCGGGATTGGTTTCGGCCCTGGTTATGGCAGTGGCTGGCTTTGTATTTGCCGCTGTAGCCGGTTACCTCGTTGGAATTATCGGTAGTTCGTCCAATCCCATTTCAGGGCTGACCCTAACCACCCTGTTGATTGCGGCAGTGCTGATGGTGCTGCTCGGGCAGTCCGGAACGTCCGGTATCATAGCGGTTCTTGCAGTGGCGTCGGTGGTGTGTGTTGTGGCCGGCGTGGCTGGCGATATGATGCAAGACTGGAAGGTGGGTCACATTCTTGGTGGTACACCCTGGCGCATGCAGATAGGCGGGATGATCGGCGTCACAGCAGCTGCTCTGGTGCTGGTTTTCCCGCTGATGTGGCTGCATAGCGGTACACCCGGGGGCATCGGCGGCGAAAACCTGCCGGCACCGCAGGCCGGCCTGATGGCCATGATGGCCAAAGGGATTGTGGGCGGCGAAATGGCCTGGCCTCTGGTACTGGCCGGAATGCTCTTCAGCTTCGCGCTGATCCTGATCAAGTCGCCTTCTCCCATGCTCATTGCTGTGGGAATGTACCTGCCCTTTAATACCACCTTTGCCATTTTTATCGGTGGCGTCATCAAGTTTATGGTGACCAAAATGGCTGAAAAGCGCTCTGTTGCCGAAAGCGACAAAGAAAAGATCGAAAACACGGGCATACTGCTAGCCAGCGGTCTGGTGGCCGGAGAAGCACTGATGGGGATCATCCTGGCAGTGCTGGTGACCGCCAATATCCATCTGCCATCGCTGGTGGCCACGGCTACGGGCGGGCTGAAGACGCTAACCTCTCTGCTTTCTCTGGTCGTCTTTATGATTCTGGCCTATATCCTTATCCGCATCCCGTTAAAGGCACTTGAGAAGTAATTGAGAAGCGGTAAGGAGATTCCTTCTGGGCGGGGCTTGCTCCGCCCTTTTTTTTGCTGTGCGGCTGCTGCCTCAGCCGGACATTTCAACTGCTGGATGCGCATACAGGGCTGCAAAACAGTGTCCTATTTTTTGGAGTATTTCAGATCTCCCCGGAAGGGGAAAGAAACCAGGAACCGAAACGGTAAAGCGCTGCGTTTCCGTATCCGGCATGTGAAGTCCGCACAGCGTTGGGCCAAAATAGATGGAAAAAACCGGAAGATTTGTGCATTTTTCTTTTACATGGTAATTCTGGCGGTCAGTTCGGGAGGTTGAAATGATCCGGAAAAGGGATAAAGAATCCGCTACATTAAATTTGCTTGCTCTAATCCCGTGTCACAACTGTGAGTACCGCAAGGATGAAGAAGGGAACGTAACTCTGCTGGTGCCTAAATTCAAATCCAGATTTCTGCGGGCGTTTTTTGAACGCCTTGGATTCGGAACACATGTCTATGTGCATCTGGATGAAATTGGCAGTGCGGTTTGGAATCTCATCGATGGCAAGCGGACGGTGGAGGAGATTGGCCGGGAATTGCGCTCGGCCTTTGGTGAAAGAATCGAACCGCTGTACGACCGTCTTTCCATGCACCTCCAGACACTGGACCGCCACAAATTCATCGTTTTTCTTAACGTGGAAGAAAGGGCCATCCCATGAATCAACCCATTACCTGGGATTTTCTTTATCACTACCGGGCAAGGGTGGTGAAGGTTTACGATGGGGATACCATTCACGTAGACATCGACCTGGGATTGGGAATCTGGATCCGGGGTGAAAAGATCCGGCTGGCGCGGATCAACGCGCCGGAGATCCGGGGTACGGAGCGTCCACAGGGGCTTGCCGCCAGGGATTTTTTGCGAAAACTGATTCTGAACAGGGAAATCCTGCTTGCCACCATTAAAGACCGGAAAGGAAAATACGGGCGCTACCTGGGAGAAATCTGGCTGGAAAAGGACGGACGGATGATTAACGTCAATGACCTGATGGTGGCAGAGGGGTTTGCCCAGTATGTTACTTATTGAGCTGTGGAGATAGTAGTTGTTGGCCAGAGGAGGGGCATGACGGTTTCGAAGAAAAAGCCGGGCTTTTCCAGCCGGGAGAAACGGATGCCTCTCTGTGCGGGCAAAAATCATTGATTTTGATGCGAAATTTGTTAATTTTATGGCAGTTAGACCAAACGTTGGATGGAAACAGTCCGGAAAGAGTAAGGCCATTCCATTTTTTGAGGAGAGAGACATGTGGATTTTGAAATGGATTCTTGGGGCATTGCTCATTGTAATCATTCTCGGCTTTGCACTGCAGAATCAGCATCAGATGGTTCAGGTCTACATATTGAACTGGGTTTCACCCGAATTGCCGCTGTATTTGATCGTGTATATTGCATTCGCGTTCGGTCTGTTTACCTGGCTGGTTGTTTCCATTTTCCGGATTATGCAGCTGAGGGTAGAATGCAGGCAGTGGAAGCGTAAAACAGAAGAGCTGGAGGAAGAGCTGAACCGGCTCCGAAATCTGTCGGTTGAAGAGGCGGTGAAAGCAGAGGAGCTACCGGAAACCGGTCAAGAGAAAAGCGGAGAGTAAGCATCTATGAATCAGTCGCTTGCATTTTATTATGTAGGTGGAGCCGCCGTCCTTGTTCTTATTCTGGTTGCGCTGCTGGCGTCCTGGGTGAGGCGCAGGCGAAAGAAAACGGCGGGAGCTGATCTGTTCTACATCCGGGCGTTGAACGCACTGCTGGATGGGGATCGCAAGCAGGCCATTCAGTATTTTCTGGAGAGTGTGCGAGCCAATACGGAAAACGTGGATGCCTATGTCCGGCTGGGCGACATTTTTCGGGAAGACGGGAAATATGACCGGGCTATCAAGATTCATAAAGAACTGCTGGTGCGCAGAAATATTGACCGGGTGGCCCGTGAAAATGTGATCCGCAGTCTCGTAAAAGATTACCAGGCAGCCGGGCTTTACGATAAGGCCCTGGAAATGCTCAACGAACTGTTTTCTATAGAACCGAAGAATGAATGGGGCAAGCAAACCCAGCTGGCCATCTATGAGGCCAAAGAGGATTGGG
>MTOL01000326.1 GCA_002011685.1 Deferribacteres bacterium JdFR-76 | reverse complement strand
TTTTTTATGGTCGTCGGATCGATTTTGCAACAACTCCATGTTTTTCCTTCACTTCCGCAAAATTTCGCTTTTTCCAAAATCGATCCGTCAAAATTGCATGTACATACATTATTCAACTTAATTATAAAAAATTCCCCTCTTAAAATCAAGCCAAAAAATGCCTTTCCTCTCAATCCCGGTCGGAAAGGAAGGACGTAAAACACCCCGTTCACCTCAAAACAGCATGAGTTTGGGAATCTTGTTTATCTGCCCAATTCCAACAATCCGCATTTGATCCACCATATGTTCAGGAAGAATATAGATCCGGACGCTATCTTCTTCCAGCTTGATCAGTTTCATCAGACGTTTCTCGAGATAATCAATTTTGTCTTCCGTTAGATAGCATTCAAAAACGCTCTTCTGCACATGAAATCCGAGACTCTTCATTGCTTTCATGACCTTTGTTCGCCTTTTGTTGTCAGTAATATCATAACACACAATCACAAACACGACGCACCTCCTTTTTACGGGTAGACAAACGGCTGATAGTCTATTTCACCCAGAATAGCCCGGGAGAGGGCAACGGCCTGGTACTCCATCAGCTGCAGATAAGTAATTTTCATCTGGCGATATTTCAGAGGCGTTTCGAGTTTTTCATGATAGGCGTTCACAAAGCATTCAATTCCCTCGCGCGTGAAGCGTACGCGGTTCTCCTCTTTCTCGAAATGCTGCAGACCGATCTGACGCCGGTTTACCAGACGGATGATGAGCGTATCGATCACCGCGGCCCGAAACTCTTCCATCAGATCGCTTACCAGGGCTGGATGGCCATAGCGCGTCTGATGGTAGAACCCGCAATAGGGATCAAGGCCTACGGCGGTAACAAGGGCGTACAGGTTTTGAAACAACAAAGTGTAGCCAAAAGAAAAGAGGACGTTCAGCGGATCTGGAGGAGGGTGTTTGATGCGGCGTTTAAAACCAAAATCTTCTACGAGCAGCTGCGGAAAAAGCCGGAAATAAAGAGCGCTGAATGCTCCCTCGAGCCCGCGGATCTGATCGATGCTTTTCAGCCTTTGAAGGTTCTTTCGGAAGTTATTAATACGAAAGGCGAACTCTTCTGCCGGCACGGTCTCTCTTTTCTGCAGAACGCGCAGGGCATTTTTGGCTTTTGCACCGATGATTTTCCGGGCAAATGTCAGGCAAAATTCGCTGTCGCGTGCCCTTTCAAATTGAGCGTGCCGCAAGGGGATATTCTTGCTGGCATCGCCCATCAGGCGGCCGCGGAACCGCCCATCCCGCGTTAAAAACGTGGTGTCGATCCCTTCCTTCAAAAGCAGATGGATCATTGCAGACGAAAGCTCTATGCGTCCAAACAGCACCAGCTGGGTTACATGATGCGCCGGAAAGACGAACACGCGCTTGCCATCCTTCTCCAGCACAAATGCGTGTCCCTCCTTTCTCAGGCGAGCCCCCTGTTCGGTGAGAAAAAGAACGATCACGATGTCCTCCTGCTTCTTTCTACCGCTTCTGTCCGGATTGGCACTTCGACAAATAGCTGAAAGCGTTTTGCCACGGAATTGAGAAAATGCACAATTTCTTCGACACAGGAATCGACACTATCCGCACGGATTTCAATCCAGACCTCGTCAAAAAGGAGAAACAGGATCCGTGCTGGCAGGTTTTCCAGCTGCAGGTGGGCATGGAGGGCCATAACCGCCTCGTTGAAAAAGTCTGCGGCGGACCCCTGGATTTTGAAGCTCATGATGCGGCGCGGCAGGCGGGAATCTTGAAGATCCACCTCAATATGTCGCCCGCCAAGGGTTTCCACATATCCCTGCTGCCGGGCAAGTTCTATTAGCTCGAGACGGTAATTTTCCACGGCCTCCCGGAAACGGATCAGTGTGCTTGGAGCATTTTCCGGAAGAAATACGCTTCCTCCATTGATGAGGCGGTTCAACCATATTTTGGCCTCCTGGCGGTCAGAAATTCCGGTAATGGCGTAAATATCTCCTTCGGGCACATCTGACAGACTGATCCAGAACGATTCCACCAGAAAATGAATCAACAACCGGGGTTCGATCTGGCAGAAATCGAACCTGTACAGCACATATCCCTCTGCCGGTAAAATGGTTTTTCTCCTTTTCTCCTCGCTCCATGTTTGCATCCACGGATTGCGGTATGTGATGCGTCCGGTAACCGTCCCTATTCGAATCTGGGGATAAATTTGCCCTTCCGGTGTGCGGATTCCCTGACGTTCAAGCTGTGCCAAAAATGCCTCCAGCGGGGTCTTCTCGGTTTTTTCCGGTACACCGGGAAGTGATCTTTTTTCTTCGATCTCGATTTTAGACCGTGAAGCCCGGGCCGGAAGTGCCACTTTCTCTCCCAGCTGCTGAAGGGCAAAGGCACACTGACGCTGATGATAAGGGATGTTTTTTTGAGGAGAAAGCCCTTCACGTAGCAGTTTGCGCACTTCACCATCCAATCCATGCTCCTGTGCAAATTTCAGGAGCTCCAGATAATCTCCACGTCCATAATAATAGAGCATTCTTTCGTAATCTGTTTGGCAGTCCGACAGATTCAGTACGCGCAAAACCTTTTCGCGGACACGGGTGCTGCGGTCTGCGAGTCCACGAAAAAGCCACTCGCGGGCGGCCTTATTGCGGGTGGCTTGGCATTTCAGCCAATCAAATTGCAGCAGGGCAAAGTGCAGCGCGTACTCCTCCGCTGGATCCAGGGGAATTTCAAACACCTGAAGCCAGTATGCCGCTTCTTTGCGGATTTCAAAATCCCAATCGCTCAGCAGAGGTTTGATGAGGGCTACCACTTCAGGGCTACTTTCCCCCAGCTGATGACAGAGTCGGAAGAAAGCCATTCTCCGCCTGCTCAGGTCGCTTTCATTCAAAAGGTTGCGAATGGCCTCTTGCATTTGATTTTTGTCCAGCATCACTCTCCTACCTCTTCGGTGTCAATATCCACAAATTGAATGGTCTTTTCTCCCATCACCCGGGTGTTCCATACGAGCCCGGGTTCTACCTGCGATGCGATTTGAAACTCCTCCTGCGCTTTTTGTTCCTCACCACGAAGCCGCCAGAGATGGCCGAGGAAATAGTGGGCCTCGCCGTAATCGGCGTCGTACACCTTCTTTTTAAAGTCGATAGCTTTCCGGAAATAGGTCTCGGCCTGAGTGAAACGGCGTTTCTGAAGTTCGATTTTTCCCAAAATGAGGTAGATTTTATGCTTTCCTTTTTTGTCCTTGCGCAGGGCTTCATGCAAATCCCGGATTGCCGCCGCTTCATTTTTCCGATCCAGATAAAAAAGGCCACGGCTCACCAGAATATAGGGGGCTCTCCGGCATTCCAGGGCTTTCTCAAAGCACCTTTCCGCCTCAACAGGATTTCGTAGAAGGCGGTGGTACAAGCGTCCAAGCCGCTCCCAGACGAAATCGCGTTCTGGCTTACAACGCAGGGCCCGTTCCAGATATTTTCTTGCCGCTTCGCCGTTCCCCATTTCGAGGAACGACTTGCCTAGATTGTAATATTTGAACACCGGTTCAATAAAATGAAACCGGTCCAAATGAAGAACGCGTTCAAAACGTTTCACAGCTTCGAGATACCGGCGCAACTGGAAACACGCTTTTCCATCCTCAAAAAGAGCGCGGATGTAAGTTTTGCGGAGGCGCCGTTTCTGATCTTCATCCTGAAGGTTTTCGTAGGCTTCGATCACAAATTCAAATTCCTTACGGGCAAGGGAGGGTTTCTGGGTCGCAAGCAACGCAAATCCCTTACGGTAGCGGCAGATCAGGTATCCCGGATACTTCTCCAGTGCCCGGTTGAACCATTGGATGGCGGTGCGGTAATCTTTCTGCACGTAATGGATAAACCCGATGGAATAGGGAGGTTGCGGGCGGTCTGGTTGAAGTTCCAGCCAACGAAGGTAAAGTTCCAAGGCCCTTTGAAAATGGCCAAGCTGCGAATGGGCAAAACCGATTTCTTTGAGCAGATCTACCCAGTGCCACTCTTCAGTCCCCGGCTGAAGAAGAGAATCAAATTTCCGGATGATCGTCTGCCACTGGTTTTCTTTCTTCAATTGAAAAAGTTCTTCGAGGATTTTCTTTCTGTTCACAAATCATCACCTCCCCGGCATTTTTGCTTCTACGGCACAAATTTATGAGTTTGTGAGGGGCTGAGGCGGGGGCGCCGGCGGGGCTGCCAGCGGACCCCCGAAGCGGTACCCCCATCAGACCGCCCTCAGATCCCCTCCGGTAGGAGTTCCCCCTGGAAGCAGAGGTCTTCCTGGTCATGAACTTCCAGCATATCCCACAGGCGGAGACACCTCCCGACGAGCCGATTCCAATTTACCTCCTGCTGCTCGGGAAGGATCAAAAAATACCCATTATCCAGCCTGAATAGCCGGAACTTCATCCCCTCCTGCCAGGCCGCTTCCAGAATTAACGCGGCCAGCTGTCTGGTAGCGATCGGAGCGATCACCTCCTTTCCTCATTTTTTGTACCGGATTTTACTGGGCCACTTTCTGTTACGGAAGATGGTTTTAAGCACCCGCGTTTTCGATTCAACCACAACGACAATTCCCTCAAGCTTTTCCGCCAGCTTCCCAAACCGGGCAGCCTCCCTCCGGCCCATAAAGAAATAGAGCGAATCCTTGGCCCAGATCTTTTTGCCATACTGGAGCACCAGTTCCACAATCTCCCAGTTCATGCCCCGCTGATACATCCGCCGGACAAAATGCTCAGAAATGATGAATTCGACCGTCATTTTATCACCTCCCTTCCTTCCATTTTTCGCGAAGGGAAATTAGGAAGGGAGGCAACAAAAATCACGAATCCGGAATTACCGGATGAGCATGCCTGAAATCCCACTCATGCGTTTCAGAATTCCCAAAGATAGAGGGGATCAGGGGTGATCACGTTTTTGGAGAGGGTTCAATAATTTTGGGACAGGAAGGAATCCGGTAGAGGGTTTTTTCTCTGCTCCGCAGGGAAACAATCTTTACCCGGTCATAGATTGTGACGGGCAGCTGCTGGTGCAGCTGTTTGTTCAAATAGGAGATATCTTTCTGAATCTGGGATGAATCCCAGAGAATCCCTTCTTTCCGGGAAGAAGAAAAATCCCGGATCTTATAATATTTCTCGTAGAGGACTTCCATTCCTGGCATTTTTTCGCATTTTGGTAGCTCGAATCCCTTTGGATGAATGCAGGCATAATGGTAGATGGCCGCACATTTTCCGGAAAGTGTGGCTGTATACCGATTCTCTCCCAGCGCAATTCGCAGTTCGCCGGCAGCAATATCCCATTCACACACGAGGGAATGGATCAGTTCATTGATCCTAAACTGGGACAACTTGATAAGTTCGAGGTAATCGGCCACGTCCTGTCCCAGTTCTGCTTCAATTACATGGCGCAGCCGGATGATGGGAATGTCTGCCAGATCGATGCGGATGTCGCCCGCTGCTACGGTTTTCCCATCCTGCAGCTGAACCACCTCTTTTTGAGGTTCCGGATAGAAGAACCCTCTATCAGCTTCCACTTCGGGCGGCCAGACCAGCACATGGGTCAGGTGATCCTGGTCCCGGGCAAAGAGCTGCATGGCGAGGGCCAGGTAGGCACTCATGGTTTTACGGCCGCCAGCAATGCTGGCAAAGATGCGCGTATCCGGATCGCGGGTGAGCTGGAAAACGACATCCATTATTTTCCGGGCCATGTTTTCATTATCGGAAAACGTCCGGATATCCTCCAGAACATTCCCTTCCTCATCTTCAATGAGCTCTACCTGAACCGGAATATCGAAGAAATTAAACCCATAGTCCTGGCACAGCTTCACAAAAGGTCCGTTTTGATGGCGGATGGTTTCTGCGATCCGCCGTTCACCCACGGCCGTTGTAATAATCACAATCCGGTGGATCGGAATGTTCCGTAAAACCGCCAGAACGTAGAACGTCTCGGTAACTATTTGTGGTGTAAGACCTGAAACCGCCAAAAGGATGTTCCGGTAACGATTCGTTTCTGCCATCGTCCAATTCCCTTTGTTCCGTTCGTATATTCACGGTCAAATTCTCACAGGACCTGCCAAACGCCGGAAGGAGGACTTCCTCTGGCTGTGCCGCAACCCGCGGAACATGTTCCGCCATCCATGTCCGGATTTTTTCCA
>MTOL01000327.1 GCA_002011685.1 Deferribacteres bacterium JdFR-76 | reverse complement strand
AGCACCAACCTGCCGTTGAACCTCTGGTTTATTCCGACAGCAGGAATCACGGGCGCGGCTGCCGCCAAAATCGGTTCTCTGTCTGCCGGGAGCCTGCTGGCAATCTGGCTGGGCCGCCGCTTTTATTCCAGCCGGACACTGATAGCGCTTGTCAAGAACGGAATTTTGCTTGCGACCATCCTCGCCGGCTTTTCGGTTCTCAAACTGCCCGCGGCCCCACAGTCCCTTGTTTCGCTGATACTGCTGGTCCTGGGTAGCTGGGCTCTGCAGTATTTCAGCGCTGAGGAAATCCAAAAAGCCAGAATACTGGTTAACGGGTTTATACAAAAATGGCGCGCCTAAATGGTTAGCATCATCATAGTCACGTACAATTCAGCGGAGCACATCGGACGGTGTCTCCTGTCCGTTTTCGATCAGCCATTCCGAGATTTGGAAGTGATCGTCATCGACAACCGGTCCGAAGACGAGACCCCGCAGATCCTCAAGGCATGGCAGAAAAAGGGCGTCAGGGTTGTTTTCAACTCGGAAAATGTGGGATTTGCCCGTGCCTGCAATCAGGGGATCCGGCTATCGAGCGGAGATACGATCCTGCTTTTAAACCCGGACACCGTCGTTCTGGACAATGCTATAGGCCGATGCCAGGATTTTTTGATGTCGACACCGGATGCCGGAATCGTAGGCTGCCAGATTCGTAACGAGGATGGCAGCATCCAGAAAAGCTGCCGTTATGACCCCAGCATCGGCATTCTCCTTTCCAGGGCTCTGGGTCTCTACCGGTTTTTTCCAAAAAGCCGCTTTTTTGGCAGAGTTTACATGAGCCATTTCAACTACCAAACCACACGCGAAGTGGATGCGGTGTCGGGTGCTTTTCTGATGTTCAAACGTCAGCTTGCGGAGCAGATCGGCCCCCTGGATGACCGGTATTTCATGTATACGGAAGAGGTAGATTTCTGCTATCGGGCACGCCAGGCAGGGTGGAAAGTCTACTTTTATGCAGATGCGCGGATTATTCACCAGCTGGGTCACACGGCATTTCATCCGGACAGGGATGCGCAACTCTTTCTCCAGCAACATCGGAGCAATGCTTTGTTTTTCAAGAAGTTTTATCCGCCCCTGCACCAGAAACTGTTCCGCCTCATAGGCACCGCAGAAATGGCCTTGCGTTATTTATACTGGACGGTCAAAAACGGAATCCGCCCATCCCTCCGCAATCAAATTATGCAGCACCGGTACCGGCAAACGTTTCTCTGGTATCTGTTCGGCTACGGCAAGGACCTGCGGCGATAAAAAACCGCTCCCCGGACCGAAAAAGCCGCCTTTCCTTAATGGAGGGGTACTGGCGAAAAGCTTCAAGAGCCCATGCGCTGATAAACCCGCAACAGAGCCTCCTCATCCCTTTCCCACGAAATCTCCCGGTCCATCTGCTCGCCATTGCGGTCATAATAGCCATCCGGGTTCTGAAAGATTTGCAGACAGGCCCGGGCGAAATCCTCTGGGTCGCCGGAACGGTAGATTTCTCCGGCATGGTAGCGTTCCACGATCCGTTTGATGGGCCGGGAATCGGACACGACCACGGGNTTCCGCAGGGCCATGTACTGGAAGACTTTATGCGAGAGCGTATGGTCGATGCATTCGCTGGCTGGTTGCGGATTGATGCAAATGCTGGCAATCCGGATATAGGCCGGGACTTTTTCAAAAGGCTGCCAGGGAACAAATTCAACCGATTCCAAAACACCCAGTTCTTCTGCAAGTCGGCGCAACGCTGCCTCCTCCCGCCCTTCGCCGATCATTAAGAGGAGCACATCCGGATAGCGGGCCCGGATTTTCTTCAGGGCACGGATTGGAATGTCAAGCCCCCGCCCGCCAGCAAAATTCCCGGCAAACAAAATAACCCGTTTGCTTCCGTACGTCCTCTCCAGTTCTACATCGGCTGGGACCGACCGGACAAGATCCAGCTTCTCGCGGTTGCTTACAATGGCAATCTTCCCGGAAGGGATCCCCAGCCGTACCAGACGCTCCTTCTGTTCTTCGGTCACCACCAGGATAAAATCACTCCGTCTGCACGAAAAACGCTCCAGGGCATCGGCAAAACGGAGCTTTCCCAGCCAGCGCTTCAGAAGGTTCGGATGGTTTTGATACCAGACCCGGATAGACGCCGGATAATGTTCGTGCATGTCGAAGACAACATTACACCACTTTTTGAACGGCAATGCAAAGGGAATCATGGGCAGATCATGGGCGTGGATCACATCAATCTGGAACCTGCGGATCAGCCTCCAGATGTACCAGAGCCAAAAGGGATTGGGAAAAATGGGAACCCCTGCCAGTTTTCGCAGCAGCGGCAAATCCGGCTGAATACGACAGACGTGAATTCCATCCACCGTTTCCTCGCGTGGCCGTACCCCGCTGCCCTTGCACAAAAGAATGATGGAATGCCCCCCTTTGTGCAACGAACCCGCTTCTTTCTCGATGCGGATGTCGGGAGGAAACTCTTTCTGAAGAAGCATCAAACTATTCATGCGATATCCCGTACCGAAAGCACAAGCTGAAAATTACCGGAGATGTTAACGCCGGATGGCCAGGTAGGCAAAGACCATGGTAATCACCTGTGAAAGGATCTGAACATATTCCACCAGCCGCCGGCTTGCACGGACAGGAACCACGATGACGTCACCGGGAGCAACCTGGACATCTCCGCCTCTGTCATGCGTATTTCCTTTGGCATGATAAACCTTCACAGAATTCAGGGATCCGGCCAGTTCGGTTGGCCCCGCCAGCCCCACGTAGTCTCTGGCCAGAAAATTGCCCACATAAGCATAGGGTCCGGGATTGCGCACCGCCCCCACCACGTAGACGGAATACCGGTCGGCCGGCAGAATGAGGCGATCGCCGCTCTGGAGGGTAAAATCTCTCGACCGCTCATCCGTCAGGTTCACCAGCACAGGCTGCTGCTCTTCACCGCGCAACACCACTACCCGCTGCAACCCCTGCTCAACATCCAGAAGCTTATATCGGCTGAGAAAGCGAACCAGGCGCTCCCCCTTCTTGATCGGATACATTCCCGGGCGTTCCACTTTCCCTTCCACCTTCACTACGCCACGGGAATAGTCCACGGTGGGTACCAGAATAACGTCCCCACCGGCCACAAATGGATTTTGGGACAGGTCCCCATTTACCTGAAAAGCTGAGAAGTCAACGGTATCTGCTTTCCCGGAAAGATGTTTGATTACAACAGCCTGGGTATAGGCAAAAGGCTCCAGCCCGCCCGCGCGGTAGATCAGATCGGAAACCCGGTCGACCGGCGTGGCCACATACGTACCGGGATTGGCCACCTCCCCCGTCACATGGACGCGAAGCCTCCGCATGCTGATTAGGTGCGTGGATATCTGCTTGTTTTTGTACTTGCGCAGCGCTGCCTGCAAGACAAGTTCTTTAACTTCGGCCAGGCTGCGGTCCGCAACTTTCAGAACGCCCACCGTTGGAATGATCAAATTCCCCTCAGGCGTAACCGGAATCTGAAACTCCTCCTGGATCTCACCCCAGATCACCACAGCGAAGACATCGCCCGGCCCCACAATGTATTCAGCTGGATCGATCTGCCGCTCAAAGGCCTGTTCCAGAAGTTTGCGTTCCAGCTCGCGGTTCTGGGCCTGAACCGCTTCCCTCTTTGCTTCCTGCAGTTCTTGTTTCTGAAGATTCGGGACCGGCTTTTTCAATTCCTGGGCAAAAAGTCCGTTCCACACCCCAAATAACAGCAAAATCAGGGAAACCAGGCTCCAGCGCATGCACTTTCTCCCACTATATATGGAATCAAATCGGATCCACAATGTTGTCAATCACGTTTCCGCTACCCAAACGTACAATTTTTTCCCGGTGATTGCGAACGTTTTTTGTGGCATTCCGGGTGTCAATAACCAGGCGCGCATGCTCCACAATATAATCGTAGTCGTAACAGGAATGGTCCGTGGCGATCACAACGCAATCTACCAGACGCAACAGTTCCGGTGTCAGTTCCTGAGAGCGAAAGTGCGTGCCGTTCACTTCCAGTTCTGGCACGAACGGATCGTTGTAGATAAGATTGGTGCTTCCCTTCCGCAGCATGATCTCCATAATCTTGATGGCCGGCGAATTGCGGATGTCATCCACATTCTTCTTGAATGCCGCCCCCAGAAAAAGTACTTTGGCCGTAGTGAGCGGCACCCCGTGCTCGCTGAGCGCCCTTACAATTAACCCATATACGTAATAAGGCATATTTTCATTGGTTTCCGCTGCCAGTTCAATAAAATTGGTATGAAAATCGTACTCTCGGGCCTTCCACGAAAGGTAGTAGGGATCCACCAGTATGCAGTGGCCGCCAATCCCCGGTCCCGGATAAAAAGGCATGAAGCCGAACGGTTTGGTGGCAGCAGCATCGATCACTTCCCAGATGTCGATATTCCCCATTCGGTCGCACAGTGTGGCCAGCTCATTCACCAGGGCGATGTTCACGCTGCGAAAGATATTCTCCAAAAGTTTGGTCATCTCCGCCGCCTCCGGCGAGGAAACCACATGCACCTGCGGCGTCACCTGTTCGATTACCAGCTTGGACCGCCGGGTACATTCCCGCGTTACCCCTCCCAGAACCACGGGGGTATTATGGGTAGTGAAATCCTTCCTGCCCGGATCGATCCGCTCCGGCGAAAAAGAAAGGTAGAAATCCTCACCCACCTTCATTCCTGTCTCTTCCAGAATCGGGCGAACCACTTTACTGGTCGTCTCGGGAAATGTGGTGCTCTTCAGAATAATGATCTGCCCTTTCTGTAGATGATCCCGGATCGACTCACTGGCTGCCACGATGTAAGAAATATCGGGATCCTTGGTGCTGGAAAAGGGGGTGGGCACACAGATGAAGATGGCGTCCGTCTTTTTCAGTTCGGAAAAATCGGCCGTTGCCCGGAGAAGCTTCTCCTTGACAACCTTCCTAAGCTCTTTATCATCCACATCAAGAATATAATTTTTTCCCTTATTGATCTTGTCCACCCTTTCCTGATCCACATCGAAGCCGATGACGGGAAACCCTCTTTTGGCATACTCTACTGCAAGCGGAAGCCCCACATAGCCCAGACCAATAATGCCTACCGTCAGGGTTTTGTCAGCAATCTTCTTTTCCAGAGTCATGGCGTCTCCCCTCTAAGTTGGCGGTCAGTCTTCCAGCTGATAGTGTCGCTTGTAGTATTCCAGGAATTCACCACTTTTTATCTTTTCCCACCACCAGCGGTTATCCACATACCAGCGGATGGTGATCTCCATAGCTTCTTCGAAAGAATGGCGCGGCGTCCAGCCCAGCGCTTTCAGCTTGTCCCAGTTGAGCGAATAGCGGCGGTCATGGCCCAGGCGATCCGGAACGAAAGTCATCAGATCCCTGGGCTTTTTCAGGAAGTCCAGAATGAAGTGGGTGATCTCCAAGTTGGTTTTTTCGTTGCCGGCTCCGATGTTGTACACCTCCCCATCTTTCCCCTTCTGAAAAATCACATCAATGGCGTGGCAGTGGTCTTCCACAAAAATCCAGTCCCGTACGTTTTTCCCGTCCCCGTAAATGGGAAGTTTTTTATTTTCCAGGGCATTGGTCACAAACAGCGGAATCAGTTTTTCCGGGTACTGGTACGGACCAAAATTGTTGGAGCACCGGGTGATGANCACCGGCAAGCCATACGTAACATAATAGGAATAGGCCAGCCGGTCCGCCCCCGCTTTGGACGCCGAATAAGGACTGGACGGCATGAGCGGATCTGTCTCTTTGAACGATCCCTTCAGCGTGCTGCCGTACACCTCGTCGGTGCTGATCTGGATAAACTTTTCCACACCGTGCTTGCGCGCCGCTTCCAGCAGGACAAACGTGCCGTACACATCGGTGCGGATAAAATCATCCGGTTTGCCGATGGACCGGTCCACATGACTTTCGGCCGCAAAATTGATCACCACATCGGCTTCTTTCACCAGCGGGTCCACCACCTCGGCATCGCAGATATCGCCCTTCACAAACCGGTAGCGCGGATCGTTTTCCACATCGCGCAGGTTGTCCAGATTGCCGGCGTACGTCAATTTGTCAAGATTAATAACCCGCACATCATCGTAATTGCGGAGCAGGTAATGAATAAAATTGCT
>MTOL01000181.1 GCA_002011685.1 Deferribacteres bacterium JdFR-76 | reverse complement strand
CCTTGCCCGAAAATTGCTGTGGTTCAATTGCAGCCCGGGCCTCCACGGCCACAATATCGGAGATGAACGTCTCAATATCGATCCCATCGGTGCTGGCATTGATGGTTACGGGTTGGCCATTGCTGCCCGGAGACCCGCCGCTCATGGAAATGGTTAGCCCCGATGGGATGCGCACCCCGTAAAGATTGACCGTCCGGCTGGCGCTCGCCCCTGGAGAGATCGGCTGGTCAAATACAAATGCAAACAATGTCTGCCCAGTCTGTGTACTCTGCACATCAAGCCGCAGGCCTGCCGACAGCGGAACAGGAAGGTGGTTGGTAATGGTTACCTGAATAGTCCCCGATTCAATGAGGACTGATTCGAAATTTTCAAAAGGAGGAACCGTGGTTGAAATGTTGTCGTACTGAAAAGCGGGCACCGGTACGGTCTGCCCGTCCAGCGCATAGGCCCCCGGATATATCTGCCCGAAAGTCAGGCGCACAAATTTGTTTCCCGGAGACGGGATGGTAAACTTACCAATCTCAGACTGTATGGATTGGCTAAACCCATCCACATGCAGGGCATCTCCCACTTCAAACCGTCCCAGACTATCTTCATAATCGATACTGACCACCCCCTGAGCATTGGAGACCAGAAAATCGTTTTTTTCAATCAGTTCCTGCATCGTGAAGGTCCGGTTCATCAGCGGGACGGCCAGCCGCACATCCCATTTGGGCGCCACAGGTTTATCGAAAGAACAGCCGATCAGGATAGCCAGAAGAACAGTTGCAAGCAAAAACGGTATGTAACTGCCGTTTTTGTACCAGATATGCGAAAAAATCCTCATCATCCTCGGCCCCTTTTTCTCTTTTTTAAAAAGCTTGACAAAATCCATTCACATTATCGGTATACAAAGAAAAGGTTTTATCGCCTTGCAGCGAATGAACAAATTTCACCATTGAATGGAAACTGGATGTTCCAATTTGGAATGCCAGAAAGTCGGCCGGAATGACAGGAAAAACTGGCCCGTTCCATCACATCACACCTCCCGATTATTGGTTCATTTTTCCGGAACTTTTTTCAGACTCTTTTTTCGCTGCCGCCTGCCTTTTGCCGGATTGAGCAAGTTTTGCGCTCTGTGAGAATAAAATACACGCTCCGGGCCCTAAAAGAGGAAAAGCCGCTTCTACCAGCCAACCGTGGAGGACTTCCATTCACCGCGTTTCCGGCATAGATCTGTCTCAAAAGGCACAAATTTCCCGGCATTCCTCCTCCATGAGCCCGCTGCGGTATAAACCGACGTTTCACCCAAAAAAATCCACCGTCAAAACTACAACAAACATACCATATCCGTTGGGATAGATCATGGAAAGCGCAGCATGCCGCCCCGATGAGATCTGCCGTGAGACGGACGGGGCCAGTAATCTCCATCTCATTTCCCCAATGAACGTCGGAAAATTCGTATAGGAGGGATTGGAAAAGTCGGCCAGCCTCATAAAATCCAGGAGGGTACGCAGCCGAACCTTTTTTCCGGGTACCTTTTCTCTGCCAGGGTCCTCCCTTTATGCAGGTATACCAGAAAATGCCGCCGGCACCTGACGCCTTCCGGAAGTTTCCCCCTATCCGATCTAGATATGCTCCTCCGGTGGAACAGCCCGTTACGGTTGGAGCCGGGCGATGGGCCGACCGCTGCTGCAGGCTTCCCTAAGGCAAACACACGGGGCCGCGGCGCGCCAACCGAAGTTTCCGGACGGGCATCACACTTTTTCTAACATTCTCTCCTGGAGGATGCTAATGGTCCTGCAGGGTGCTCCAGAGAATCAACTCCAGCGGCATGAGCGGCAACGGTTTGCCCGGCGATCTACCAATCATCCGGAAGGCCTGCCAGAAAGGATCGTTTTTGAGTTTGGAGAAAAATCCCGGAAAAAACACATCCGGATTAAACAGACCCTTGGACCGTGGAAATTCCACAAATTCCGTCTCTTCTTGCGGGCGCAACCCAGCTTTCTGACGGGCCAGATCCACAGCCCTCATCATATTTCCAAGCTCATCCACGAGACCAATGGTTTTCCCATCAATCCCGGAGTAGAAACGTCCTTCGGCAATGGACCGAACGGAATCTACAGGAAGGTTCCTCCCNTGGGCTACTTTATTCACGAATTCGTCATAATAAGCCAGAATAAATTCCTGCACTCTCTTCTTCTCCGAAGATGTGAGCCCCCGCGAAGGGATCATTCCAAAAAATGGGATAGAAATGCCGAAAGGTAGATCCGCATGTTCGCCCCGGTGTACTTCATCGGCGCTCATCCCCAGCTTTCGGGAAAATCCGCGATCATAGAGCCAGCCCCCGATTACTCCAATAGAACCGGTTACAGTCAAAGGTCCCGCCACAATGGTATCACCAAACATGCTGATCCAGTAGCCTCCGGAGCCGGCCACTTGACCCTGGCTCACAATAACAGGTTTTTTCTCCCTGCATTTCCGGAGAGCTTCCGCCACCACATCGCTGGCGGTTGCATCGCCACCGGGTGAGTCAACCCGGAAGACGACGGCCTTCACATCCGTGCGCCTGGCCAGTTTGAGCAGGACCTTCTCCAGCCAGCGGGCACGGATTCCCCGGTCCATATCACACACCCCGAGACCGTATACCACCGCAATTTTGGGAATCCGTCCCCACGATTGCCTCGGAAGTTCCCGGAACATTAATCTGTTTCGCGGGAGTTTTTTGAGCTTTTTCCCGACAAAGGCTTTGACCACATCTTCTAGCTGGGACCACCGAGCCAGTGTGTCTACCAGGCCAGCCTCAAGCGCTTCACGGGCTGTAAAGAGCGTCCGTTTATTGATTAGGGCATCAAACTTCTCCAAGGAAAATCCCCGGCTCCGGCATATCTCTTTGCGGACAAGTTCGTACCAGTCGTCCACATACGCCTGGCGCTGCTGGCGGTCCGCTTCGGACATCTGCTCCCGACTCATTACCTCCATCGCCGATTTGTATCGGAAATAGCGGAACTCATCGAAGCCGAGCCCCAGCTTTTCAAGTGTGCCTTTATAAAATGTTCTCCCCATCACATATCCTCTGAGCTGCATGGCTCCCTGAGGGTCAAGAACGACCCGGTCTGCAACCGAAGCAAGATGGTACAATGTCATGTCCCCGTCATGCAGGAACACCAGTACCTTTTTTCCTGACTTTTGTGCCCGCTGCAGCTCCTTTCGGATCTCCCAGGCATGCTCCGGCAGGATGGCCATGCCGGAGAGATTCACGGCAATCAACGCAACACGCGGATCTGCCGCGCTAGCCCGGATATCCTGGAGGATCTGGAAAAGGCGGTGGGTACCGTGATCGAACATCGCATAGCTCAGATGGTCCACCCGGCCCTTCAAAACAAAAGGAACCACAGCCCGGGCTTTTTGCCACCTTTGAAATACACTGGGAAACAACCCACCCATCCTTACCGTGTGAACTGAAAAACGGGATGTTCCTTTTCCGCCGGCCAAGGTACGCACACCCATATGGCCCAAATCAACAGCAATTCCAACCGAAATACTCCTGTCATCAAAATACCGGCCTGATAGGGCAATTCCGGAAACAGGACGCCAAACAAGTCCGGCACTCCAGGGTGCTGCCCGGACAGAACGACCGGATTGCCATGCCAGATCGGCAAACAGAGTAAGCGCAGGCGATCCAAGCGGGCGGATTCCCAGATCAACATACACTGTGCGATCCNACCCATTAAGAGCAACCCGGCCAACGGTGCCAACGGAAACAAAACGGTTGGGACGGAACAGGCCAGCCAAGGAGACGAACTGGCCTGATCCGGCTGTATTCCGTCGAACCCTTTCTCCGCCGTATGACAGCCCAAACGACAGCTGCTCGCTCCCCCAGGCTGTCGAAAGGCGGTAATCCACAGCATCGCCCGCCCCCGGAATTCTGCGGCGTACGATGCCAACCCCCAATCTTCGTCGGGCGGCCACCAGTCCCCATGCAGAGATCTTCTGGGACGCCTCAGGTTGGACGTTCCAGAAAATCCGGAGTTCAGGCCGCCTCACATGATAAAGGTTAGCGGGATTGACAAACCCCAGCAGGCCAAAATCGAAAGCTCCTGGCGATGCCTGCAGAAACGCAGTTGTCTGCCAATCGGAACAAAATGACTGCGAAAGAACAGGCTGGGCCCCTATTGCGGCTGAAAGGATGAGAAATGCCAGAAGTGACACGTTCCTTCTCATTCTTATCCCTCCCCGATTTTTGTGGAAATTCAGGCATTTTCGTTTCCAGACCGGCCGTTTCCAGCATCTGTCCCTCCAAACGGCTTGCTGGATGGTCCGGTTCTGCCATCCACAAGAGCGATCAGGAAATAAGATTGAATGAATTTACATTTTAACGGCTCTCTGGCACCTTCTGGAAATTTCCGCTCAAATAATCGCCCTCTGCGGTTTCTCCAGAACAGAACATCCCGATTATCCAATGGGGGTCAGCGGTACGAAGATATACGGTTCCCCCATGGAGAGTGTTTCGCTCCATTTTGGGGCTCTGGTCATCCCCCGCAAAAGGATTGGACCCGCCGGTAGAAATTCGGCATAAGCGGTCGGCGTAAAAATTACTGACCCGAAATTGGAATCCCCTTTACCTGGGTCCCGCCAGCAGAAGTGTCCGCCTGCTCCGGGGCTCACACATCCGCCACCTCCTTTCCACCACAAAGAAGGTGGAGGCAACCCCCGTAGCAGGATTGGGTCATCGGTCTGGAACAGGAGCGCACGGCCAACAGAAGGAAAAGACAACGGGATGCAAACAGTAGAATAGAAATAAAAAGAGAAACGGCCCATCTGATTTCTTCTGGGCAAAAAAAAGGCCCCAGACGGGGCCTTTTTCAAACACAGAAAGGAAATTTTCAACTTAGTAAATGGTGCTGAAGAACTTCACAAACGAATCCACAAGGATGATTACCTTGCCCATGGGCGTATCCAGTGGATCAGCCGCGATGGTTGCCGTGCCCATTGGCGTATCCAGCGGGTCAGCAGTAGCATTTGTTCCCATCGGTGTGTCCAGCGGATCAGCCGTGGCATTGGTCCCCATCGGTGTATCCAGCGGATCGGCTGTTGTGGTGTACGTAGCCTTGCTGCTGGTTCCCATTGGAGTATCCAGCGGATCGGCTGCAAAGACGAGGCTCACGAGAAACGTCCCAACCAGGACGCATGCCAGCAGGCTGCTCACAAACTTCTTCATCGCTTCCTCCCTCTTTTGTTGATGTTACGAATTTGTAATTCTTTAAGGGCAACAACCATACCAGGAGGAAGCAAAAAATAACGAGATTTTTACATTTGTTAAGGAATTGAAAAACAATGGGTTACTTTTTCAAATATTCCGGTAAGATTGTGCGAGCCGATACAGGAAGGGTTACAGGGTGCACCAATAATGGTGCCAAGATTGGATATGAATAGTAATTTACTGTAAATTCAATAATTAGAGAAAGCGCACCAAATTATGTGCATATCTTTTTGATNATCATGCTAAGTTGTGTATTTTCATATATATATGCAATTGCACATTTATGCAATCACTTCACTNACTTTTCCCCGCGGAATCTTAATGTTGAACCGCCGGATTCTCCGGCTCAACGTATTGCGGTGAATNCCCAGAGCCGCTGCCGTTTTGGAAATATTCCAACCGTGATCGGCCAGGACTTTTTCAAGATACTCTTTNTGCAGGAGCAGGAGCTTTTCCGGAGAATAGGTTTGCCGTACATGTTCAGGAACCGAGCGGAACGAGCGGATTTCTTCCGGCAGGTCTTTGACCCGAATCTCGCGCCCTTCAGAAAATATCAGCAGGCGTCTTATCACATTCTCCAGTTCCCGCACATTTCCGGGCCAGTCGTAGGCCATCAGCTGCCGCATAGCCCCGGCAGTAATCTTCTTAATCGGTCCCCCCGTGTGATGTTTTTTGATAAAATGTTCCACCAGCAGCGGAATATCTTCTTTTCTTTCCCTCAAAGGCGGGATATGAATAGGCAATACATTTAAGCGGTAGTAGAGGTCTTCCCGGAATTTACCTTCCCGGATGGCCTGCTCCAGATTTTTGTTGGTAGCGGCAATAATGCGCACATCTACTTTGATGGTTTCTTCCCCGCCGATGCGCTGAAATTCCCTCTCCTGAATCACCCGCAGAATCTTTGCCTGGGTTT
>MTOL01000015.1 GCA_002011685.1 Deferribacteres bacterium JdFR-76 | reverse complement strand
AAAAAGAAGCGTGGAACCCGCCACGCTGCCAGCCGGCAACAATATCCGTGTTCCATCAACCCAACTTAACTCAACCGTGCTATCTGGAGGAGCCTTCACTGCATCCACATAATCCAGCTCGCCCCCGTAGGGGCTGCGAAACACAATACCCAGCACGGATGCGTCAAAAGCATCCGCTGCCGTATCTACTGCTGTTACCTCCAAAATCCCTCCTGCCTGCATGGGAGCGCCGGGCGATACGCGAAATCCGAGATACCAGGGAATTTCATCCACAGAAACGAATGTGCGGCTTCCCGGAGTAATCACGCTGTCCCGTACGGCTCCCCCCGTTCCAATTACCCGGAACTTCAACGCAAACAGTTCAAACATTCCGCTTTGGGATGGCAAGACATAGAAGGGCGTTAATAGCTGCAGCCAGAAAGCTCCCGTTTCCTGTTGTCGCGGTTTCTGAAAGCGAACTCCTCCTGAAGAACCGTAATGCAGACGGGCTTTAAATTGAACAAATTGAATGGATAGAGAAATAATTTGATTGGTCACCAGGCCGCTATAAACATGATTAGCCAGCTGCTGTTTCACTCCCTGCTCAATTACGGTTGTTGCAGCAGAAGACACCCCAAGCGGCATGGTCGGATTGAAACTCATCCCGGGAACATCCAGAACAAATTCCTGCATGTGATTGACCACTCCTGCAAAAGCCTGCATAAACTCTTGATATTTTTGTTCAAAAGCCGCATCATCGATATCCGGATCTCCGGCTGCCCGGATCAGCTCAATCCGTTTCTGCCTGGCAAGTTCGGCCGCTTCGGTAAAACGCTTCAGGCTTCCAACGAAGGCAATGGGATTCAGTTCTTTTAGCAAACCCGTAATCGTTTTGCCAAGAAGCAGCTGGGTAATAGAACGGTTGTAAGGGCTCAAATAGGCTCCTCTCATTTTAAGCCAAGCTTCCGCCAAATCCCGCCAGCCCGGCTGATAAATGTACACCTGCTGATAGGTAGATAATGCAAAATAGGCGGAACCATTGTAAAAAATGTTGCGGGTTGGAGAAATATAGGCAAAACGCGCCTTCCCATCTTTTTGAATGGTAAAAACTCCTCCCTTTGACATTCCCCGAATGGTTCCACGGTTAAAGTACAGGCGGATTCGCGTTCCTGGCGGAACTGGCCGACCCATCTGATCTTTCACCTCCACCGTTACCGTTGCTCTTCCCTGCAAATGGAGAAGTTCCGGTGGAGAAAACCGGATGCTGGCATACTTGGGCGCCACCAGAGTGGGTTGCTGTTCCGGATCACTAAAAATGAGATCTTTAGGATGAAAGGGCCGTCTATAGCTGTTTAGGCCTTTATCAAATGCCAGTGGGTAGAAAGGTGGAAAATAGTAGAATGTGGCTTTTCCCTGTGGACCTAGAAAAATCCTGTACCGCCCGATTAAAATTTTGTTTACCCCCTTGCCCACAAGCTCTGTCCCATAAATATAATAATCCAGGTAGACCTCCACGCCTGTTCCTTCCGGGACAGGGCGTCCGATCTCATCAAATACCTGCATCTCAACCAGCGCCGGTTCAATTTTCGAATAGCTGGTAAACAAATACTGATCTCCGTTAAAAATGCCCCGAACCCGGCACACGACCCGGTCTGGCAAAACAAAAAATAGCGAATCCTGTTTGACCTTCAATTGTTTTCGCAACCCCACCAAGTGAGGCGCATAAAGAATAGGGACAGGATTTCCATCCTCCAACAGATCTACGGCAAAATAACCGAACCCAAGCTTCCGGAAGTACGGCTTTTTATACCGTTCCCAAAATTCCTGAACCGTACTATACAGCTGCGAATAAGATGTGTAATATTCATGGCTTACCGGCAACAAAAGCCTTTCTTGTTTCGGATCGATTGTATAGATGAACTCAATCTCCCCGTTGGCATTGGTTCGGAAATAGTAGGTATCGCCATCGTTTGGATATTTGTACACGTGGAACCGGGTTGCACTCTGCAAATCGGAACCGGTCAAATATGGGAATACTTCCTGAACTGCTATAGGTGTATTTTCTGGAACAGGTCGTCCGATTTCATCATAAACCTTTAATGTAAAATAAGCCTTTTCTGCATAGGTGGATGGCTTAAAAGATAAAAAGAAATACTCATCATACTGAGGTTCGCCCCTTCCCCCTCGGATATCTACCACAACGCTATCGGGGCCCACAAAATGTGGAAACGAACTTCCGGATGAATCCAGTGCTACACTGACGGTTGGTTCGGCCGAGGAGGAATCTGATGGATCGGAAAAACGAACGCGGTATCCATAAATGTACAGGTTTCTACGTCTCCACATCGTCAGAGGATAAAAATCGATCTCAATCTTTCCGTTCGGATCGGTTGTAAAAAAGTAATACCCCATTCCTCCGCTGGCTTTATTCGCAGTGGTTTTAAAAAGCTGAGGGGAACGGAATTCACCACCAGGCGTTTCTTGCTGTATGCAAAAAGGAGTTCCACCAGGCACAGGTTTTCCAGTGGAATCATACACAACAATGGTAAAATGGGCCGTAGAAACACCAAGCAGATTTGCACAGAAAACATACTCACGGTCTGTGATTAATCGGAAAGAATAAGGCTGAATAGCAGCCTCAGATACCAGGGTAAACATGCCCCATAAAAGAACCGGGAGAAAGAGCCGCCTTTTCATTAGCACCTCCTGCTTTTCTTTTTCTTACCAGTAACCCCGCCGAACGGGCGGGACCGAAGGTGGGCGAGAAACATGATAAAAGAAAGGCATTTAATGAATATGGACAATATTTGACTCTTTCAATTAAATTTCTGTAATATCTGGTCCTTTTCTGGCATTTGCGCAATGGAACTTTGATCCGTTTCGTGTTCATCTGGAGGAAGATGCAAAAATCACCTGATGCGCAAATCATTCTCTGGACGAGCTTGTTCAAAAGATGCAGTTCGCAATAGCAAGCAAATTGGGAGGAAAAGAACTTTTGAGGAACATTGCGGTTAAAACACCGCGCCTATGTTTACCTTTTCAGAATAATCCATTTCCTATACTTTGGCCAAAATTGTCTTTCACCCAGCCAAAAGTTTCTCACGTTCTGCGTTTCCTGCCTATAATACCTCCGCCCATTCCATCATGGTTGCGGCAGCAGCCCGTGCCACGTTGCGCAGGAACAGAGGGTCGAGCGTTTCCGGTGTGTCAGAAGGCCTGTGGTAATGCGGATTCCGGAAATTAGCGGTATCCGTAATCATCAGACCTTTCAGGTCCGCTTCCCAGTAGGGATAATGATCACTGCGGACGGCATCCTTCAGAAATCCCCCCAGACGATTGAGGCTAAAATAATCCAGTTCCGGTACATAGCGGTCAATAGCCGATTCAAACCGGTTTCCCAGACCTCCCGAGCTCCAGTTACCGACAACCACAATAAAATTGCCTACGTCGGGGGGCGAAAGAATCAGTGGAATGCGCACCGGCGTAAGCTGAGAATTGGGCTCTTCGGTAGCATACCCGATCATTTCCAGTACAATAATGCCCTGTACATCTTCCCCCTTTTTCCGGATCTGCCTTACATGATAGCGGCTTCCCAACAGCCCCAATTCTTCTCCCGTGAAGAAACAGAACCGCACAGTTTTTCGGTAGCGGAACCTGCGGAGCACCCGGGCCGCTTCCAGCACACCTGCTACACCGCTGGCGTTGTCATCAGCGCCCGGTGTGGAAGGACGCGTATCGTAGTGGGCGGCAAGTTCCAGAATTTTCTCCCGGCCCGGATCTTCTCCTTCTATCTCCACGAACACATTCACCATTTCCTTTCCTTCGGCCTGAAAAACTTCCCGGCGTGGCACATAGCCGAGAGCCCGCAGAGTCCCCTCAATGTAATTCAACGCAAGCTCGCATGCCTCTTCATTTAAGGCGTGCCGCGGACCAATGGAACATAAGGCTTCCACGTGCTGCATTACCGAATCTTCAGCAATATCCATCAGGCTCTGGGCGATATCAGGATGTGGGCGGCTGCAAGAGAGCAGCACAGCCAGAAAAAACAGGCCTCCAAGGCCCCATGCTTTCTTTCGCATGGTTTCTCCTCTCCGGTTCGGTGAACGCGTAAAACTTTTGAATATTTTGTCCTTTCGGGCGGCGGTCCGCGCCGGCGGTTCCCCTGGCATAGCCCTGCGATGCGGCTTCAGCCATAGCGCTCACGCGGGTGGTATTTCCGGTGAACCTCCTGCAAATAGGCCCGGTCAAGATGCAGATAAATGCTAGTGGTAGCAATATCGGCGTGTCCCAGCATCTCCTGAACGGCGCGCAGGTCGGCTCCACCCTCCAGTAAATGTGTCGCAAATGAATGCCGGAGTGTGTGAGGCGTCACTCTCCTTTGAATGCCCGCCTGTTGAATGTACCGACGCAAAATGTTCCAGTACGCCATTCGCGTAAGTGGCCTTCCGCGCCGGCTCAAGAATAGCGTATCCCCGGAACGCAACGGGTGAAACAGCCTGGGCCGGCTCTTTTCCAGATAAGCCTCTACTGCAGAGCGGGCGGAACGGCCAATGGGCACCAGGCGTGTTTTTCCACCTTTGCCGTAAACAATACGGACAAAACCCTGATCGAAATAAAGATCGTGAACGCCAACAGCCAAAATCTCCGATACCCGTGCGCCCGTCGCATAGGCAAACTCAAGCATCGCCCGGTCCCGCAATCCAAGCACGTCCGTGATATCCGGCTGTTCCAGAATTTTTTCAACCTCCTCCACCGACAAAACCTCTGGGACCTTCCGGATCAGCCTGGGCGATTCAAGATATTCCGACGGATCGGTCTCCATTAATCCTTCTTCCACACAGAACAAAAAGAATCCTCTCAGACACGAAACATTTCTGTGAATGCTGGCAGGAGCCAGCCCCACCTCATAAAGATGGTAGAGGTAACGGGTGAGATCTTTTCCCCCAAGGCGACCTAGTTCGCGAATACCGCACTCTACCAGATAATTGAAAAAACGCCGGAGGTCAATTCCGTAGCTTTCCAAGGTGTTATCTGCGAGTCCCCTTTCAATACGAAGAAAGGTAAGGTAGCCGTCAAATGCTTCTTGAAAGGTTTTGGGCCATTCCTTCCGTTCCAACTGCTTTGCTCTTTTCGCCGGCTTGTGCTCGACCATGTTCTCATCCCGGATTTCCAACCACCTCCCCCCTTTCCATTAAAATTCCTAACATGGGCAGGCACTCTTTCCCCCGTCGGGTCAAGAATCGTTGCTCTGATTTAATACACAAAATTCCGTTCAGGTGGAATTACCGTTTGTCTTTGTCAAAGCGCGATCCCCCAGCATGGAAAACAAAAGCGGCCAGGATTACGACGTTTCTTTCAATTCTTGTTCCGCAATTGAAAGTGCGATTCCGGATTTCATCACCTCGGGCGTGAGACGTAGAAAATCTCCCGAAAGGATCTCGCGGTCCACATTGGCATACAGGGAACAGGACGCCGAGCGGTCCACAATCAGCCCCGAGATCTTGCCCCTGGATTCACTGTAAAAGGTCACCTCTCCCAGAGATTCCGACGCAACAAACCCCGAGCAAAAGTGCAGCTGAAGATGGCTATTCACCGTGTACACCGTAACCAGCGCCCCCTCTTTTTCGCCAATCTGCAATTTTGGGTAGATCTCCAGGGAAAGTCGGTGATTGTTCTCAGGATTTGTCAGTACAAACCGGAAATAAGCTCCCATATTCTTTGCGGGAACTCCAAGGACGCTGCTTATTTTTTCAATGCCTTTCTGATCGAAAATCATGATGCCCTCAATATCGCCTGTCTTTTCTCAATCGGTCCGTCCTTTGACTTTATCCAAAATAGCAAAAAAGTTCAACATTTACAATGCAAAATACAAATTCGAAATTTTCCACCAGGAATAAAAAAGCCCCGATGAGATATCGGGGCGTTCCTGCGGTTTTTCTGGTGCCAGAACTTAGAGTTTGACTACACGCACTGCCTGCAATCCCTTTTCGCTCTCTTTGACCTCGAATTCGACTTCATCGCCTTCATTCAAGGTCCGGAATCCTTCACCCACAATGGCCGTGTAGTGCACAAAAACGTCTGGCCCGTCTTCCTGTTCAATGAAACCGTACCCCTTGGTCTCATTGAACCACTTCACCTTACCGCGCTGCATAAGCCCAAAGCCTCCTTACTTCTTGGAATCCTGGAATGATTTCGCGGGCCGAAAAACGGCGGG
>MTOL01000013.1 GCA_002011685.1 Deferribacteres bacterium JdFR-76 | reverse complement strand
TGTTTCATAGCTTCCAAAGCCCTCTCTATCAGTCTTTTATTTTTTAATATTTCATTTTGAAATTCTTCCATAGTTGTCCCTGATCGCTGCAAAAACAACCGAAAACGCGGAAGAATTTGATCCGAATTTTCTCCGACATGAGAAGGAAGGCGTCCCTCGCGATTTTCAAAATCATAGATATATCTGTTAAGCAATCTCCGCAGTACGACTCGTTCTTCTGGAGTCAGTGACCGACCGGTCGAAGGAATAACCGCTGTTTTATATTGCCGAGGGAATTTTTCATACTGGCGCAGCAATTGCTTTAGAGACCGCTGGATTTCTTCCAGATTGGCTCGGACCATTTCAAATTGTTTGCCAAAATATTCCGATTGACGGGATTGCAATTGTTCAAACTCCTTTTCCAAACGTTTAATCTCTGAGGATAAAGCTTGAAAATCCTTGTTGGGAATTCGTCGTCTTTTTTTAATGTCGTTCATTATCTTAATGGATGCTGTGGCCAACAGTGTATCCAAATTTAGCGTGGTTTTTTTGAGCTCCCGCAATTCATTCAGCGCCTGAACTGCCCGCCTGTCATTTTTGGCGATGACAGAAAGCACAGAATCCAAATGTGCCAACCTCTGGCTCATGCGGTTTAACTGCTCGTTTGACTGTTCAATCTGTTTTTGCAACAGAAAAAGCTGGTTTTCCAGCCGGGATGTTTCACTTTTGCTGGCATTGATAATATTGGATTGAATAAAAAGAATGAGCACTACAAAAACGGCCATCAAAGAATAATACAGAATGCAGCGTAGATCGTTTTTTCGTCTGGCTTCCTCCAGTTCCTGGACCCCTCCTCCACTTCGAACCGCTTTTTCTTCAAGCTGATTCTCTCTTCGTTTGTAAAGCCCGTAAAAAAATGGAACCCCCATTGTAAAAACGATGCTGGTTATCTCAATGTAAGTCGAGACGTCAGCATGGATGACGTTTCTTAAAAAATGATCGTACGAAAATTTCACAAAATGGTCCATTATCACCAGTATAATAAGCAAAGTCCAAACAACATTAATGATTCTTCTTGTTGTTCGAGTCATTCCACTCTCCCTTTCTGGGCTTCAGTCAATTCGGCCAACGCTCAAATTACAAAAGCAGGACCAAAAAATAAACAACAAAACTAAATCTCATGCCATATTCTCAGTAAAGCTTAAGGAAGACGCGTTTGACATACCCCTCATCAACTATTAACTACCACGCTCAGTTTCCTCAAATCAAAAAATCTTCAGAAATTCGTATTTGCTTTTTCCCTCAACCCCATAGTTATAAACAGTGAATTCCGTAAAATCTGAAAAATAGGCTCTTCTGGATACAATGCCGTAAGCCATTCCAACAATTCAAATTCACGATAGTATGCCCCCGTTTTATCATAAAAAGCTAACAAAGGTAGAAAATCAAAGTTTCCTTTCGCATTTTTTAGCCGAACACTCTCCATCAAAAAATTTCGTTCCTCATGATAGGTAAACAGGCGGAACCAACTTCGATCAAATATTGGGTCAGCCCCCTCTGGTGCCAATACCTTAATCTCCCAATAATATTTCTTCCCACGGAGAAGCGATAAGCTATCCGGAAAAACATAAAGGATCGTATCCTGGACAATTGTCGTGAAAAGCGGGTTATTTAAATCGAAACTATCCAAAATGGAAAACCGATAAGCCGCATCTGTCTTCCAGCGCCTCCAACGAAAGAGAATGGGGCCTGAACATATATTTGTATTCCTGGGAGTTATGAGATAGAATAACTTCTCTTGACCGCGGACAGCTCCGCGAACACTGGCTAAAGAGCGGGTTTTATCCCTCAAGTATTCCAAAATCATTTGAAATATCTTAACCTTCGTGGGAGACCCGGCAAAACGTTTTTGGGTAATGAGAACCGTATCCGGTCCGATAAATGACTTCAGAGAACCATTCAAAGAATAGACTTTTAACACTGCATTTTTGCCCAAAATTATTTTTTCACCTTCCAGTAAGCCCATGCCTAACTCAATGGGTGTCGTTGTGTCAGATGTGCTCACCACCCAAGCATTTCCCTCAACTTTTACTACAGAAGCTAGAAATTTCTTTTGCCCCAAAACATCATCCCACTTGCAAAAGAAAAAGTAAAACGGTATGAAAAGGAAAATCCATAACCTACTTTCCCATTTCATTTCATTCTCCTCTCATTTTTTTAAGCCTAAAAATATCCATTTCAGGAAGCTTGCATACCGGAACACATTCTACTACTTCCTCGCCAATAAGCGTCAAGGTTGCTGAAGTAATGTATATCCCCTCCCCTGCCGTTTTGTCCTGAAGTTTATCGGCCGCTCGAAACATACGTTCTACAAACCCGGATATTAAAGTTGGCATGGATCTGTAATCTTTCGTATGAACAGAACCAATAACTACGGAATCCGTATGGATCAATATATGCAATCCGATTTCTGGCAACGATTTTTGCAGAATCTCATCCTGTTTTTTCATTTGATCAAACTTATCAAAAATCTCTACCGCACAGCCTATCGCCCTCAACGCTTCATCTCTATCTTCATCTCCCACTGGCAAACCGAAATAATAAAACACCGTATTCCCAAGGAATTTCTCAACCACCCCGTTGTATCTCTCATGAAAAACAATATCATTCTGTATGCGCTGCAGGAGCCGATCCAACACACGAACTCTTGAAACATACAAAGTTTTACTCGAGAATTCGGGATTGGAAATGTCACAAAAGAGAGGCTCAATTCCCATTACCCTAAGCATCAAAACTGTTATGATTTCAAATTTTCCTTCTGCACTTGGACTTATGTTCATTTCATTCTTTTCTTTTATGATCTTGGTCAATCTGTTATCTGGCACATAGGGTCCCCAAAATCTTCGTATATAATCCTCTTCGCTCTCTTTTTTATAAATTGCCAGGAATGTTTGCAATATGAGCACCATTACAATTAAATTGGTCGGCCAAGAGAGAGGGAAATAAATCGAAGCAATTATAAATAAGAGAATATTCGTCAACCAATAAAGGAGAAGCAACGTCAATCCCAAAAGAACTGCTTTTTTATACGAATACTTTAGAAAAAGCACAAAGAGAATAGTTGTAACAACACCTATAAACAAGAAAACACCGTTCAATCCCGGTTCTTTGAGAAATTGATTTTCAAAAAACGAACGAATCAGGTATGCATGAATAAACACCCCTGCTATGGAATAATCCACGAAAGGCATATGGTATTCCGCATCCTTCCCGATCTGATATCCTGCGCCGATGAGGATAATTTTGTCTTTTACCCAAGATTTCCTGATAATTCCCTGAAAATAAAAGCGACTTTCATCGATAAAGAATTCTTCTTCGGGTAATCCGGTATACGGAATCAATATAGGATCCAATAAAAACTGCGTAGCTATTTTAGTCCTCGCAGCATTTCCAGGCTCTCGTTTATGTGGATGCGCCAAATTATTTAAGAAAACTTGCATCTGTCGAAAAGACCACCCAGGATTTTGATAACTTATGTACGCTGCAAACGCCAATGAAGGCAGGAAGGTACTATCAGGTAACAATAGGAGATGCTTAACCCTTCGAACCGTATTTCCCTCCGCAAGAAAATTAACATGCCCGCGGATTTTCCCCGAATTTCCCATGAATTCCTGGAGCGGAGGAAACTCGATATTATTCCGCACATCTGTGGCAAATATGATATTCTTGTATTTGTGAAGAACCTCTGCTAGCTTTTCATCCGCCCCGGGAGTGAGAGATTTGCGATCCAGAAGCACATCCAGCACTATTAGGCGGGGTTCTAACTCCTCAACGATTTCTATTAGCTCGGCCAAATACCGTCGAGGAAGTGTATACTGGTCAAAATTTTCCCGAATTTCTTCAAGGAAATCAGGATTTTGTTGAATATACCGATAATCTGCCTCAGAAATGTACACGATTCGCATCTTTTTAAAAGGTTCTGCAGAATGAAACAGGCTCTTCAAACGGAAGCGAAAATCTAAAAGAGCATGCTCTCCTCCCAATACTCTGAACCAAAAAAAACTTGCAAATAGAATAATAAGTCCTGCCAAAACCTCAACGGTAAAAAATTTAAGAAATACTTCAGCATGGGCTTCGAATTTTTGACGGTCAAATCTCATAGGGGCAGAACAACAAATGACAGTTGATTACATGTTTATCCCAATTTTTCAAAAACTACCAGGAACCGAAAATTGCAAATGCACACCAAAAATACGGGTTCTGGTATTCGGCTGAAAAGGTATTATCGGTCATGAAGAATTTCTGAGTCTCCGATAAAGCAAGAATAGGAGATAACGTTCTTTTATAATTTTGATAAAACTTTTCCATAAAAAAGCTGCTAAAACGATCATTAATTTGCCAAAGGCTTGCCACAACAAAGCTACTTCCAGCTTTCAAAAAAGCTGATGCCAGTCCCAACACCTCATCTCCCTCAACATACTTTCCTAACGCCGTTGTACAAGCGCTCAAAACAACCAATCTTGCTTGCAGATTGGACCGCTGTATTTCTTCTGCAGTCAAAAATCCGTCGTTCAGCGAATCCGGATAAAACAGCAAATATGAAGACAAAGGCTCAAAGGGGTCAACCACTGCGTGGCAGGCTAAATGAATAATGTCACTACCTAACACGCCATAAAAATCCGACTCGCTAGCTTTGTCTTTCAACTGCACATGTACATCTGCAAATATCGAGGAAATATTCCAGATTTCGGAATGAACATACTGCAAACGGTCAAGCTGGGGGACATTTCGATCAGCAGCCAAAAGGGCTACGCTATATGGCCGATTTTTTTTGTCCGCTTTTCGCTTTATCAACAAAACATCCAGATTGGGCACAAGACAGACTGACATCTGCGGAAAGATCTTATAGAGCACTGCCCATGGAAAACGGTAAAAGGGACCAGAAGGGGAAATATAAAGAAACTTCTTTTTATCCATTAACCGATGAAAACTCGAAAAAATCCGTTCATAAATCAATCTTGCGGCTAAATAAAACCGTCTTGGTTGCAAATGTAGAACGGATTCCCGGAGACCATCAATTCTCAGCCGCAAATCTTCTTTGCTCACGGGAACGTCTGCAAATGCAAGTGTATCATTTGATACAAACCACAAATACAATTTATCATGTAAGGACAGTATATCCAAAGCCCCTTCGTTATCAGCCAGAGAATGCTGCATTTCTTTTAAATAATCGGCCTTTTGATTTTCGCGGGAAGACATTGATTGCATTTCAGAAATAATTGCATCCCCGAGAAGAGATCTTGCCTTTATTTTTTTCACCATTGAAAAGGCAGCCGCCAATTCCCCCCGATCCACAAGCAGGCGGATATATTCTTTGTAAACATCAGCGATCTTCGCAAGATATTGGGTCCGCATATAGTTGGAGGAAATGGATCCATAGTAAGACTCAATTAGCCGGATCGCTTCAACAAAATGATCGCTGGACTTTTGAAAATTTCCGAGTTCCCTCCAATAAAGGGCCAGGCCAAAGTGAGTAAACCAAAGCTGTTCATATAATCGCGCCTTTTTTGCGAGATTGAGAGCATTTTCGAAATATTGATAACTAAGCTTAAACTTTCCCCTCTGAAAAGAGTAGAACCCCAATGTATTCCACACCTTTATCAACCCCGGCCAATCTTTTGAAGTGAGATACAAAGAAGTTGCTTTTTTCAGAAAGTAGAAGGCCGAGTCAAGCGCAAGATGAGAATAGAGACGACCCATTTGAAGAAAGATTTGTGCCGAATCGTTTGTCTCTCGAGTCAAGGCCAAATGATCCTTTAATTGACTTAGCAGCGTCCGGACATTGATATCACGATTCCTGTTATTCTCAGAGAAAAGTAGGCGATCGATCTTCTCAAGCTGCTCCCTGCAACGCCGGACATTTAGCAGATCGCCTAATTCCTCGTATATCCTGCTGGATAATTTCAACGAATTAACCGCTTCATCATAGTTCCTTAATGCAAGAAGGACTCCTTTCTTGTAGTAAACATATGCAATGAATTCACGGAATATCGTTTTTAATTTTTCGGGCAAGCTATTGTATATTTCTGCCGATTTTCGATAATAATCCAAGGCAATGGCAGGCAGGCGGAGGTGATCGGCGTAAACATTCCCCATCCGGAAATACACTAGGAATAAATTACTGCGGTTATTTGCCAATTTGAATTCATTTTCGGCCTTAAGAAG
>MTOL01000011.1 GCA_002011685.1 Deferribacteres bacterium JdFR-76 | reverse complement strand
GAGCCTACCGGGAAAGTGCGGAAGGGGTAAAGGACCGCATTCTTGAAAAGGTAAAAGAATTCACAGAAGGGAATCCGCAGAGCGATGACATGACTCTGCTGGTCATCAAACGTTGCTGAACAGAAAGGGCGGGGCCCATCCCGCTCGGATCCGCCATCCGGTTCGCCAAAAAGCCCAAGACCAGACTAGCGCAAACCTTGCAGTAGAATTGCTACTAGATATCTTTCCGGCTGTTTTCCTGTTCATGGGATCATTCAGTGGATGATCGAAAAGGAAAGTCTCCAGCGGCTTTTCCTCTCCCGATATATAGTAAACATTTTTTTCAGAGTCCTACAAATTGTGGAAAACTGCTTGATTTTACTGATCTTTTTTATTAAAATTCGGAAACATGAAGAATAGCGGGCTAGATTGGAAAATTAATTAGGGAGGCATAGAAGGCATGAGGAAGGGCAAAAGTTACCAGGCAGGCTTTTTGGGAATTCTGATTTTATCTCTTTATGCAATTTATCTGATTTTTCAAATTGGTTGTGCTCCGCAGCAGCAGGTTCAAAAGGAAATTTCTCCCGAAAGGCAGAAGGCCATTGAAGATTCGATCCGGAAAGCCAAAGAGCTGGAAATTGCCCGGTACTGGAGTTTCGGATATGAGTATTACAAGAACAAGAATTACAAAGAAGCCAAACCCTACTTCTGGAAAGTGATCAATATGGATCCGAACATGGAACTGGCGGATAAGTATCATTATAAAGACATTTTCGCCCGCCTGGCTAACTGCTATATTCAGGAGAACAAAGCGGATAGTGCCCAGCTCGCATTCGAGATGGGAGTAAAACACTTCCCCAACGATATTTACCTTCATGAGAGCCTTGGATACATGTACCGTCAGAAGGGGATGTTTGAAGATGCCATCCAGCACTATAAAAAGGCGGTCGAGCTCGATCCAGAGAAGGCGATCAATTACAAACACCTGGCCGACCTGTACATCCGCACCAATCAGCCGGAGCTGGCAATTGAAGCCCTGGAAAGCTATGTAAAAATGTCCCCGGAAGACCGGGATGCCCAAGAGAAGCTGGCGGTTCTTTATCGGACCACTGGAAGGGAAGATGAAGCGATTCGGAAAAAAGAGGAAATTCTTGCCAAGAATCCTGATGACACAGGGCTGATGTTTGATCTCGGCAAGGCCTATTACAACCGCGGGGAGAGTGAAAAAGCGGTTGAAATGCTGAACCGGCTCTTGCAGAAAGAACCGGAAAATGTGGAAGCCCTGCAGTACTTGGCCGGGGCCTACATGAACCTGGAAAGATACGATAGTGCCATTGCAACCTATAAAAAGATTCTGAAAATCCAGCCAGAGAATATCGAGATTCTCTGCGCGGTGGCGGGGGCCTACCGCATGAAGAACCAGTTCGTGCAAGCCCGTAATTATGTGCGCCGCGCCCTGCGGATCGACCCGAAGCACGGGTTGCCGTATATGACCATGGGTGAGATTTACGAGAGTGCTGCCGAGTACTGCATGAACAAGCGCGGCGGCAAGCTGGAGTATGATGACAAACTGGTTTACGAAAAAGCCTACAAAGAATACCAGAAAGCGACCAGAGATCCACTTTTTGCGGACCGGGCCCGCCGGCGTATGGAAGCCATCAAGCCGTTGCTGCCGACCACGGAAGACCGGTTTTTCAACAAGTACAATCAGCCAAAGGATGCCTGCTACAAATGGATTTCCTGAGTCGTCCCGGTTTGAAGCTGGCGCTCGGTTCGGATCACGCAGGTTTTGAGCTCAAACAATCCATCGCTCAATATCTGCGGGAAAAGAATATCCAGTTTGAGGATTTCGGTGCCCACTCTTCCGACCGCGTGGATTATCCGGATTATGCGGTAAAGGTGGCCCGTGCTGTGGCTGCCGGTAAGTTTACCGCCGGAATTCTGATCTGCGGAACGGGAATTGGTATGTCTATCGTGGCCAACAAAATCCGCGGGATCCGCGCGGCGCTGTGCACCAGTGAATACATGGCTGAATACAGCCGCCGTCATAATGATGCAAACATACTGTGCCTGGGCGGGCGGATCCTTTCGCCGGAGGAGGCCAGGCGCATCACGGAAGCATGGCTGACTTCACCGTTTGAAGCAGGGCGCCATGCCCAGCGGCTGAGAAAAATGGCAGAGCTAACCGGCAGAGAATAAGAGGTGTAGCCATGATCCGCTATGAGGAGTTGAAGGATACGGATCCCGAAATTTTTAATGCCATTGTAAACGAATACCGCCGTCAGAATGACAAGCTCGAGCTGATCGCATCGGAGAATTTCGTCAGCCCTGCGGTTATGCAGGCGATGAGCAATCCCATGACCAACAAGTATGCCGAAGGTTATCCGGGCAAGCGATACTACGGCGGCTGTGAATTTGTAGATGTGGCGGAGAATCTTGCCCGCGAACGGGCGAAACAGCTTTTTGGGGCTGATTACGCCAATGTACAACCTCACAGTGGCACCCAGGCCAATATGGCCGTTTATTTCGCCTTTCTGCAGCCGGGGGATACCATCATGGGAATGAACCTGGCTCACGGCGGTCACCTCTCTCACGGAAGTCCAGTGAACTTTTCTGGCCGGTATTTCCGGGTTGTGGCCTATGGGGTTCATAAAGAAACCGGTTACATCGATATGAATGAAGTGGAAGATATTGCCCGGCGCGAAAAACCAAAACTCATCATGACAGGAGCCAGTGCTTATTCCCGGGAGATTGACTACAAGGCTTTTCGGGAAATTGCCGATCGCGTCGGGGCAAAGCTGGTTGCGGATATTGCCCATCCTGCGGGACTGATTGCCTCCGGGCTGATTCAAAGCCCCATCCCGTACGCCCACGTCGTAACCACAACCACACATAAAACTCTTCGTGGCCCGCGCGGTGGAATGATTCTCATCGGAAAAGATGGCGAAAACGACCTTGGAATCACCACCCCAAAAGGAAAAGTGAAGCTCTGGTCTGAAGTGATCGATAGCAATGTATTTCCGGGTATTCAGGGCGGACCGCTGATGCACGTGATTGCGGCCAAAGCGGTTGCATTCAAAGAAGCCCTGCAGCCGGAATTTAAGGAATATTCTGCACAGATTATCCGCAACGCAAAAGCCATGGCCCAGGCTCTTATGGATAAAGGCTACAAGATCGTCTCTGGTGGAACGGATACACATCTGATGCTGGTCGATTTGACGGATCGGGGCATTACCGGCAAGGATGCGGAGAAAGCTCTGGAACGGGCCGGCATTACGGTCAATAAAAACATGGTGCCTTTTGATACGCGGAGCCCGTTTGTGACCAGTGGAATCCGCATTGGAACACCGGCCCTGACGACCCGGGGAATGAAAGAAGATCAGATGCGCTATATCGCCGATCTGATCGATAAGGTTCTGTCCAATATTGATAATGAAACGGTCATCCAGTCCGTTTACCGGGATGTCCAGGAGCTGTGTAAACAGTTTCCGCTTTATCCACTGCCCGGCTAAAAGGGAAAGGAAAGCATGAGGTGCCCGTATTGTGGTGCGAACAACGACATCGTTACGGATACCCGCGAACGTGAAGACGGGCGGGTAATCCGCCGCCGGCGATATTGCCGTGAATGCGGGCGCAAATTTACAACGAAGGAGATGCTGGTTAATCTTCCCGTTATGGTCCGCAAGCGTGACGGACGGCGGGAAGTTTTCGACCGAGAAAAGTTGAGGAAGGGGATCGAAATCGCCTGCAACAAGCGGCCCATTACTCCGGAACAGATTGATGAAATCGTGGGGAAGATTGAAGGAAAAATTCAGGACATGAAAGTACGGGAGGTGGAATCCCGCATTATCGGTGAGCTGGTCATGGACATTTTGAAAGAAGTGGACGACGTTGCTTATGTTCGCTTCGCTTCTGTGTATCGCAAGTTTCAGGATAAAGAGGAGTTTCTCAGAGAGCTGAGCCGGCTGAAAGAAGAGTGATCGCATCCTGGCCCCGGTGCGCAGCCCGGATGCAGCGGAAAAGGAAGTGAGTGTGGATGTTCTAAGCGAAGGAGCTGTGGCGATGCTGGGTCTCAAACGAGTTACGTTCAAGGGCGGTGCGCATCCACCCTACGAAAAGCATTTCACCGAACACAAACCTATTGAGCGGATGCCCGCTCCCGCCAAAGTCTTCATCCCGCTTCAGCAACACATCGGTGCTCCATCGGAGCCCACGGTTCAACCCGGAGATGAAGTAAAAATTGGGGATAGGCTGAGCGAGCCGAAAGGCTTTGTATCGGTGCCCGTTCACGCCTCGGTATCGGGCAAGGTGGTAAAAATTGAAGATTATCCGCATCCGCTGGGAACACGGATGCCGGTGGTTGTGATTGAAAATGACGGGCAGGATACACTTTCTGACGCCATTAAGCCCGTAGAAAATTATTTGGAATTGCCTGCAGATGAACTTCGCAACCGCATCCGTGATGCGGGAATTGCGGGTATGGGNGGAGCCACATTTCCCACTCATGTAAAGCTGTCGCCACCCGAGGACAAACCGATCGACACGCTCATCATCAACGGGGCCGAGTGCGAGCCCTATTTGACCGCAGATCACCGTCTGATGGTGGAATATCCCGACGACATTCTTAAGGGGGTTCAGATTCTTCAAAAAATTTTGAATGTGAAAAAAACCTACATAGGCATAGAAAAAAACAAACCGGATGCTCTTCGCATTCTTGCCGAAAAAGCTTCTTCATTTGGTAACATAGAAGTGGTAGGCCTGAAGGTCAAATACCCGCAGGGAGCTGAAAAACAGCTCATCAAGGCCCTTACGGGACGGGAGGTTCCGACCGGCGGGCTGCCCATGGATGTTGGCTGTCTGGTTCAGAATGTGGGAACCGTGCGGGCCGTCTATCTGGCGGTTTCGCAGGGAATTCCCCTTTACGAAAGGGTGGTGACCGTAACAGGACCCGGTGTTAAAGAACCCAAAAATCTGTGGGTTCGCATTGGCACACCATTTCGGGATGTTATTGAGTTCTGTGGGGGGTATGCCGATGGTGTGTCCAAGCTCATCATGGGGGGCCCAATGATGGGGATCGCCCAGTACACCGACGAAGTCCCGGTCATCAAAGGGACGTCCGGAATTCTGGTTCTCACAGAGGAACAGACGCCGACGTACGAAATCCGGCCCTGTATTGGCTGTGCCCGTTGCGTGGATTCGTGTCCCATGGGACTGATGCCCACAACGCTGGCCCAGCTGGTCGATTTCGAAGATCTTACCGAAGCGGAAAAACTGGGGGTTCTGGATTGTATTGAGTGTGGTACCTGCACATTTGTCTGTCCGGCAAGACGCCAGTTGCTTCAGTCCATCCGGTACGGCAAGTACCAGATTATGCAGAAAAAGCGCAAAGCAAGTTAGCAGGTTCTGCGGGTAGTGTTCGGTTGCGGAAAGAATGAGGAACAGAAAAGAGGGTGTGGCAGAAGCGATGGAAGATCGACTGTTTAAGGTTAGTTCATCACCACACATTTACGAGCGGGATGACATCCAGCGCATCATGCTGTATGTGGTGATTGCGCTAATTCCTGCCCTTGCGGGTGCTGTCTACTTTTTTGGTATCCGGGCTCTGTGGGTGGTGATTGTAAGCGTGGTTTCCTGTGTGGCGACGGAAGCTGCTTTACAGAAACTGATGGGCAAGCCGGTAACTGTAAATGACCTCAGTGCTGTGGTAACCGGCATGTTGCTGGCTTACAACTTGCCGGCAGAAGTGCCTCTGTGGATGCCGGCTATTGGCGGGGTTTTTGCAATTGGAATTGCCAAACAAGTTTTTGGTGGATTGGGCTACAATCCCGTGAACCCGGCACTGGCAGCCCGGGCTTTTTTGCTGGCTTCCTGGCCTGTGCAGATGACCGTGTTTAAAACGGTACCGAGGGGAGGCACTCTTTCCGGCACGACTGTGGAGCTGTTTTCCGGAGCCACACCGCTGAATACTCTCAAACAATCCATGGACATTATCCGGCACGCGCCGGAATATACCGCGGAGGCGGTAGAGAAAGTGATCGGTGCCAACCGCGCCATCCTTGAACTAAAAGCGGCCTACGGCGATCTCTTCTGGGGAAGGGTTGGAGGGTGCCTGGGGGAAACATCTGCTTTTTTGCTGCTGCTGGGGGCCATCCTGCTGTTCGAAAAGCGTATAATTAACTGGCGGATCCCGTTCAGTTATGTTGGCACCGTAGCGCTGCTTACCTG
>MTOL01000257.1 GCA_002011685.1 Deferribacteres bacterium JdFR-76 | reverse complement strand
TGTTCTGGTACCAGTACCGCGATATGCGGTATCCCGACCCGGCCAGCGATAGTCTCTACCTGTCCGATTTCCGCCAGCAGTACCTTTCGCTTTCTTTCAAAAAAGGTATCCTGGGCAGTTTTGCTTTGCTTCTGAAAGGGGAGGGAATCTGGCGCGATTATCCCGATGCCATCAGCTTTCTGTCCGATTATAGCCGTTATCGTCTGGAACCGGGTTTGCTTTTTGACCTTTCTGATCAGGTTTCACTCGGTGTTTCCTATCTTCTGGAAGTGAAGCGGTACAGAACACCGGAGAACCGTGCCGCGGACTGGACCCTGGATCAGAATCTTTTTGCCGAGGGAGTGGAACTCACGCTGGATTTTTACAATTACAGGAACCTGCTGATCAGTCTCAGTCACCTGTTCCGCTTGAGCACGTATGAAGACGTGCCGGAGGCGGTGGTTCCAGGGCTGAGCCTTTATACCGACCGTTTCGAAAACAGCACCCTTCTGTACATCTCCTATCAGCCGTTCCGTCCACTGCAAATTAATCTGATGTTTCAGCATGATCTGGACCGCGATCGGGAAATTGCCAACAACGATTCACGGAGCTCCATTTTCAGTCTGGATATTGGCTGGCGTTTCTAAAATTTCCTCGTTTGATTTTCTCCGCAAAAATGTCGAATCGGATCGGCTGGAAGCTGTCCATGCTTGGAGTGAGGTTTGCAAAACAAACCATCTTCGAATCGGTTCCTTGACAAATGTATGGATTCCGGCCACTTTGTTATTTATTGGCCGGATTTTTCCCAAGGGATGCGGAAAAAGATGAAGGACGAAAGCCCCTGAACGTTGTGAGAAGGGGAGTAGACCGCAAAAAGGATGTTTCCTAACTGTAATAATTTCAATTTGATACAGTCAGGCAGAAGAGGCCATGGAAAATAAAAATGAAAATGTTTCAGATTGGAATAGTTGGCACGTCTCTTGCAGCACAATTATGACAGAAATGTAAAGAAGAAATGAAAAGGAAAGGGGTGGCACCATGGCAGAAGAAAAAATTCTTGTCGCTCTTCCAAACAATCCGAGGCGGCGGGAGATCAGCAAGCGGTTGCGCCAGGCGGGCTACACCGTACTGTACAAACGCTCCGGCCAGGAGATTCTTGATTTTGTGCAGACCGAGCTTCCTTTTATCATCCTGATGGACACGGATTTGCCAGGCGTAAGCGGCTGGCAGGTATGCGAACAGCTCAAAAAGGATTACCTGACACGGAAGGTCGGCGTCATGCTGTATTCCGAGACCAAAAATCCCGAGGATATTGTCCGCGGGCTGGAAATTGGCGCCGATGATTTTGTGGAGGGAAGTGATTCGGTGGAGGAAATTACCGCCCGGGTGAAAGCTCTTGGCCGCCGTTTGCAGATTGCCCGGAACCGCATCAAGGTCAAGGATCTGGAGATTGATCTGGATGAACACCAGGTGCGGAAAGCCGGCAAACCCATCGAACTGACGTACATTCAGTTTAAACTGCTCTACCTGCTAGCTTCCCGCCGCGAGAATGTGTTCTCGCGTCAGGAAATTTTGGAGAAAGTGTGGGGCAATAAGGTGTATGTTACCAACCGCACCGTGGATGTCCATATTAAGCGGTTGCGGGAAAAGCTGGGCGAGTCGCGCTATCCATCCAAGTACATCCAAACCATCCACGGGGTCGGGTACCGCTTTGCCTGATCCTCTTATTTTCATGCTCTGTCTTCCTCCCAAGGGGCCTTCGGCGCAAGCCGGGGGCTTTTTTTATTTTGGGAGTGATTTAACGATTTCCGCCCGGTTGGTTCCGGAGAAACGTACACGGTTCAGCAAAATTGGTCTTTCTGTAGCCGCCATTTGGCATCGGATGTGCTTCTTGCAGGAAACGCTGCAAAGCATCGTCGAGTAATTCCACTCTTTCATCTGCTCCCTTCAATTTGTCCCATCTTTTCCCGTTATTCCCATTTCACTGGATATTGCGACCCGGCGGTCGCTCAATTCGACCGGAAGGGCGAATAACATCTTTTCTCGGGACGCTTTTGTAACTGTAAATTTCTGAAAAAATAAGCAATTATGTTGTAAGTAATTTCTGGCACGGTCGTTGAAGATACTTANTGCGGAGTTCATAGCAGTTGAATCAATCAAAGGAGGTGCATCATGAAACGTTTCACAGTATCTGTGGTAGCCCTGGCGCTGATGATCTATCTGATTCGGGTAGACGGAGGGGTAGCCCAGGAAAAGAGCCAGAATGAAGTCCGGGTGCAGAAGCAATCAAGCAATGTGAGGGCCGTTCAGGCAGGTGGAAAAGGCACCGAACAGGCCGCAAAAAACGCGAGACCGGTCCGCCATGGCCGCGGTTTTGTGGATGCCAACGGAGACGGCTACAATGATAATGCACCGGACGCTGATGGGGATGGCATTCCCAACGGCCTGGATCCCGATTATACAGGGCCAAAGATCCGCGCCGGCCGGGGTGCCCGCGGATTTGTGGATCTGGATGGAGATGGTATAAATGACAACGCGATGGACGCAGACGGTGACGGAATTCCCAACGGCCGCGATCCGGATTACGTGCGGCCGGCAGATGGAACCGGAACACGCCGGGCTTTTGGCCGGGCGGGCTATGGGAAAGCCGTCAACCCGGGTATGCTGGGGACCGGGACCTGCAAGGGTACGGGGCCCAAGGGACAGATGGGACGAAAGGGACGGAGCAAGTGAGGCAATGTGGGCAGAGGGCGGCTTTTGTGGCCGCCCTTTTGTCCGAAAGCACGAAGGACTGGACCATGAAAGGAGCCATTCTCACCGCATGTGCTTTTTTTCTTTTGATTGGCGGAAAAACCTGTGCGCAGCCGCAGGTAACCGCAACAGTCCTGCGCCAGTACAGCAGCAATCCTTTGCGGTATGCAGGAGGCGCCGGTGACTGGATTACGGTTTATTCAGGCCAAGTATCGTGGGGGATAAGAGGAAGTACAGTCGGCTTTCAGGGAACCTGGCAACGGCCAGATATCCTGCAGAACCTGCGCGTCTCTCAAAGCCGTCTGGATATCGATATAAAAACCGGAAAGATGCGGTGGGGTGCCTTTGTCAGCCATTTGCGGTACGCGGATGATTTTTCCCAATTCAGTTCTTCTCAGGCCGGCACCTATTTGCGGATGACGTTTCCCAAAGGTGAGAGCCGCTATTCTGTGGAAGCCGGCTTTTCGTACAGGAAATATTCTTCCTTTCCATTGCTGAACCGCATTTCCGGGTCGATTGAGCTACTATTTTACCGCGGCGTAGCCAATGGTATTATCATCCTGGGCGGTGNTGGATGGTTTTCAGAGCTTTTTNTGAATNCTATGCAAATGTCCGTACCCGGAGCGGGAAAATCAGAAGGTGAATTCTGGACCGGAGGTGGAAGAATGCACCGCCTTTCTGGCTGGTTCCGGATAGCTCGGTCCCTGACACCCAGAATTGGGCTGGCTGTGCAGGCCGATTTTCAGCNCATTGTGGGGCAGTGGGCCTGTCTTATCTGCTCACCGGATGGGACGCTATCTGCATTTCCGTTTCTTCTTGACGACCTCTCCGGGTTCCATTCCCTGGGAATGTTTGTGTTGCTGACCCACCTTTTGCCTGGGTCGGCCGTTTTGCGTACCGGAGCAGCTATTGCGTACCGCGATTATCCTTTTGAAGGCAGGTATACGGTGGAAGGAATCCATAAAGCATCGGTACGGCGCAGGGATTTCCGCACAATGTTCTGGCTTTCGCTCCGGAAACCGTTGCGCTTGCATTTTTTGGGCCGTTTTCCACTGGAGGTTTATTGGCAATGCACCGGAGAACAGAATCAATCCAGTAGCGACTGGTTCAATTACCGGAACATATCGTGGTCTGTGGGATTTGAATGGAGCCGATAGTGGAAAGGAGTGGGGAAAATGAAAGGTGTCCGTTTTTTTAGTGTTCGCCGTTTTGTGAGTCTGTTTACCGCCATCTCTTTTTTGGTGTTGAGTCTTTCGGGAGCCGTACTTTACATCGATCCACCGGGCCGGGTGGCATACTGGACCGGGTGGACCTTTTTGGGGCTTACCAAAAATTCATGGAGCGGCTTGCATACGGTGTTTGCCCTTTTGTTTTTACTGAGCGGATCTTTGCACGCCTATTATAACTGGAAATCTTTGCTGTTTTATATTAAATCCAGAGTAGCCTCACACATACGGCTACGGAGCGAATTCATCGCCAGTGTGTTGACCACATTTTTGGTGTTATCCATGACCCTTGCAGATTGGCCGCCCTTCAGTGCGGTGATTCGCCTTGGAGAGGCGGTTTCGGCATCCTGGGAAGAAGAGCAGAAGCGGCCTCCAGTGCCGCATGCCGAACAGCTAACGATAGCTGAATTTGCCAGAGCGATCGGACTTCCTGCAGAGCTGCTTCTCCTGCGGCTGGAGGCAGCTGGTATCCGGCCGGAAAACGAAACGGAAACGATAAAGGATCTGGCCGCGCGGTACGGGCTTTCTCCGGCAGAACTCTCCAACCGTATGCTATCGGTTCCGGTGAAGTCCTCCGGTGCTGAAATGCATCGCGGCATGGGATACGGGAAAATGACCGTTGAAGAAGCGGCCAGTGTGCTGGGGGTCCCGGCAGGCAAGGTGCTCACAATTTTGTCGCGACATGGCATTCGTGCTAAAGAAAATTCATCGCTGAGGGATCTGGCAGCGGAATACGGAATGCTGCCGTATGAAATTATCGTTTTAGTAGAGAGATCACTGAGGGACGGAAAGGAGGCACGGTCGAACCGGAACAGGCCGCCCGCTGGTGTCTGGCACCAGTGATATGACAAGGCCGGCTGTAACACAGCTGCGGGTCCGTTCATCCAAACAATAATGCTGCCGGTGTCTTCGAAAATTAAGGATATCTGAGCGAGGCGAACAAGTGAGAATGAAAAAACAGGGTGTTCGCAAACCTGGCATCATCCAGCGAATGAATCCCGGGGGACTGGGCATCCGAGTTTATCTGCTGGGATTTGCTGCTGCCGCACTTCTCATGGTTTCCACAGCGCTCATCGAACTGCACCAGAGCAAGAAGGAGCTTCTCTCGATAATGCAGCGCCAGGCGCACCAGGTGCTGGAAATGGTTCTGGCTGCTTCCCGCAATGCGATAAGCAGCAATGAGCTTCTGGAACATACTTTCCGTTTGCGGCTGCTCAATAATGCGGTATTTATCCGCAAACTCTATGAAGAAGGAAAAATCACCAGCGACCGGCTTTCGGCGATTGCCACCGAGAATCATCTGTACCGCATAAATATTTTCCGGAAGGATGGAAAAAAGTTGTACTCCAGCCACAGTCAGGTTCATACGGGGCTTCCGGAAAGAATGTCTCCAGAGGTTGTGCTGGCGCCCATTTTTCGTGGCGAAACAGATACCCTGTTTATTGGTCTAAAGCCGGCGCGTTTTGAATCGGGTTTCCGCTACGCTGTGGCGGTGGCCGCTCAGAACCGCAGTGCCATCGTGGTAAATCTGGACGCAGCCACTTTGCTGCGGTTCCGGCAACAAACCGGTTTTGGGAATCTGCTCAGAAATCTGGCGGATAGTCCAGGGGTGGTGTATGCGGTACTGCAGGACTCCACCGGCATTCTGGCGGCCGCGGGGAATGTGAAATTGTTGGAAAGAGCAGATGGCGAAAGTCTCCGGGACCAGGAATTCCGCGATTCCACCTTTGTTACCCGCCTGGTGCAACTGGACTCGCTGGATGTGCTGGAAGCCATCCATCCATTCTATTACGGAGACCGGTTTCTGGGTATGTTCCGGCTGGGGCTTTCTGCACAGCCTCTTGTGCTGGCAAAACAGCGCGTGTTCCGCAGGATTCTTATCATTTCTCTCGCATTGACCGTTTTTGGGTTTATTCTGTTCAGTCTAATTCTGGTACGGCAGCATCTGGACCTCACACGTAAGCAGTACCGGGTGGTGGAAACATATTCGGGGCAGATCATTGAGCATGTGAGCGATGCCGTGGTGGTCTTCCATCATGTCCAGGGAATCCGCATTTTCAACCGCGCGGCAGAACAGCTTTTCGGGATAAAGAGAGAAGATGTGGAAGGGAAACCGCTCAGTATTTTGCTTGGCGATGCCCTTTGTTTGGAGCTCATGCAGGGGGAACAGACCATCCAGCAGGTAGAATGCCGTATTCAAGGAAACCGGAGGAACCTTATTGTTTCACGCGGGAAGTTTACGGATGAGGGTGGAGAACAGAACACAATTTTGG
>MTOL01000098.1 GCA_002011685.1 Deferribacteres bacterium JdFR-76 | reverse complement strand
GGTATTTCCGCACCCAATCACGTTTCAGGGTGGCAACCACTTCGCCCAGTTCTCTGTCTACCACCGCTTCAAGGGAATCCACTACCGCCTGAATGCCGGGATCTGCTCTAAACGCGCGATCCGTAAGCGGCTCAAGACGCCGCCGAAAAGAAACAATCGTATCTTTTTCGGCGTCCACCCACAGGTCAATAATCCCGATCGATCGCCCCTTGGATCCGGCATGCGAAATGAGTACCCCGTTTACGATTTCCGGCTTCCGCATTACGGTGTGGGAATGCCCCCCAAGGATCAAATCCAACGCTCCCACTTGTCTGGCCAGCTCACGGTCCCGATCGATCCCCATGTGGCTCACAACCACAAACAGATCCACTGAGTCCCTCAGGGCGCGGACAAAGCGGCGCACAGAGGCGGCCGGTTCCAGCACACGGAGTCCAGCCACATTTTTCCGCATCACCAGGCGGGAAAGCGAAGGCGTGATGAGCCCAATAAATCCCACGCGCACCGATCCGAGGGATACAATGCGGTATGGCGGAAATAGCAACCGGCCCTCCCGCCGATCAAAAAGGTTGGCACAGATGACGGGCAGCGGAAAACGCCGAAGCAGTTCCAGGAGGCGGTCTTTTCCATAGTCGAAGTCGTGGTTTCCTGGCTCAAAAACATCCAGCTTGAGGAGCGAAAGCAGGTAAACCTGAGATTCACCGCGGGTCAGGGTCGAGATCGGCGTCCCCTGAAATTCATCCCCAGCATGTACAACGGCAACGGGAACCGAATCCGCCCGGAAGGACTGGATGGCACCTGCCAGAAGAGGCATTCCACCCGTCCAGACTTTCTGTTTTCCGGAGGGCGGAAACCCGCGGTTGGCAGCATGAAAATCGGCCCAGTGAAGGATACGAATATGTTCCTGGGCTAATAAGCCACTGTGCAATAAAAACAGGACAGCGGCTGCCACAAAAACACGGAAAAAGCGCTTCATCCATCAACCCTCAAAATATGTAAGGAATTTTTGTACGCAGCTTAAGGTGAAAAAAATTGTGATCTATCGCAAGCAAAAAATCAAATTGCAACGCTTCTTGACCTGCGCCGCCACACAAAAAAGCCCGGATGCCAAAACATCCGGGCCTACGACAAAAAAGCTTTCCCTCCGGAAGGCCTTCGTGGGATGGACTATTCTTTGATGGCAATGTAGACGTTCTTTTTCAGCTCCTCCACCCACTTCTTAAATTCGCGATTGCGTTTGTAATTCAGAGCTATCTGTTCAATCTCCTCCCAGTCGCGGTCCAGGTTTAATTTGCCGCCGGACTTTCTGGCGTTGAGCTTCACGATGTGAAACCCGAATTGCGTGCGGAACGGCTTGCTCACCTCCCCCGGCTGCAGGTCCTGAATGGCCTCTTTAAATTCGGGCAGCTGAAGCTGATCCACCTGAAACCATCCCAGACGGCCGCCCTCTTCTTTCGTGGTGTTGTCGTCGGAATACTTCCGGGCCATCTCGCCAAAATCCGCACCCAAAATGATGCTATCGCGGATGGCTTGGATGAGTTTGCGGGTGGCTTCCACGTCGGATTCGGTCGGTTTCAGCCGGATCAGAATATGGCGGACGTTGATTTTCTCGCCACGCCGCTCAATCATCTGAATTATGTGAAACCCGAAGCGCGTTTCGACCACATCGGAAACCTGGCCGGGTTCCAGGCTGAAGGCTACCTCTTCAAACTCCTTCACAAAATCTCCGCGCTGGATAAAGCCCAGTTCGCCTCCCTGCCGTGCCGAACCGGGATCTTCGGAATAGAGGCGGGCCATGGCGGCAAAATCTGCGCCCCCCTCTACAATTTTCTTCCGGATCTCGCGGATCTTTTGCAGGGCTTCCTCCCGTGCCTTCCCGCGGGCCTTAATTTCCAGAAGGATGTGACTGATATTAACCCGCTCTGGCATTTCCGGCAGGCTGTCTTTCATCGTATTGTAAAATTCCACCACCTCCGGGCGGGTAATGGATATCTTCTGCATAAACTCCTGCTGAACCTTCTCCACAATAAGCCGGTCGCGAATTTCCTCCCGGAATTCCCTGCGGATCTTATTCAGCGGCATGCCGAAATATTCTTCCAGCTTCTTTTCGCCACCAATCTGCTGGATCCACGCCTGAATTTGCTGATCCAGGACTTGATCGACCTGGGCGTCATCCACGGTGATGGTATCTTCCTTGGCCTTCGCCAAAAGGATCTTCTGAATGATCAAGTGCTCCAGGGTCTTTTTGCGGATCTCATCAAACCGCTCCGGATTCTTTTGAATGTCCACCTGAAGCTGTAGCGCCACATTGAAAGCATACTGGGAGACCTCCGAATGCAAAATGATCTCATCGCCAACAATAGCAGCAATGCCATCGAGGAGCTCCTGCCCCGATGATTGCGGTGTTACCAGACAGGTGATGAGCAGTATCCCTGCCCACCCAAGCAATCGGTTTCTCATACGAACCCCTTCTTTCACTCCACAAAATTTCTACTTTTCCGTTAACGCCTCAAAGTGAATTTCGATCCGCTTTTTATTTTTGAGAGAGTTAAGCAGCTGCTGATAGGCTTCCCTGTACTTTTCTTCCCGCAGCCGCTGCTCGATCTCTGCCCGCACCTGTTCCAGGCTTTTCAGTGTGTTGGCTTTATGCCGCTCCACAAGGCGGATCAGCACGGGCTTTCCCTGGGTCATCACCGGTCCATACAGGGTTCCGGGCTGCAGAGACGGTACAATTCGCTGCAGAGCCGGCAACACCCGTTCCAGTGGCACGTATCCGGAGTCCCACTCGCTGTTGAGCACATTTTGCGGATAATTTTCGGACACAAGGGTCGCAAAATCCTTCCCTTCGCGCAGTTCCCGTTTCAGCCGTATGGCCGTTTTTCGGTCTTTGCAAATGAGGTAAAAATAGCGGTATTCCGGATAATCCCGGACGAAATAGTCGCGGTTCTGGTCGTAATAGGCCTTCACCTCGGCCTCGGTGATTTCCGGCAGGGTTGCGATCTTATCTGCAAGAAAATATTCGATGAGCAGATCGCGGCGCAACTGTTGGAGTTGCCGGACAATGTCCTCGCGTTCGCCGATGCGGGCTTCTTCGGCGGCCTGATAAAGAACTTCGCGGTCGATCCACCGGTAGATGAGCGGTCGCACCACCTGCAGTTCCAGCGGAGAGTGTCCGGTGTCGGGCAGCATAGCCCGGAGCTCTTTGACGGTCAGGGTACGGTGTCCCACACGGGCTACCACCGGACTGTTGTCGTTCCTTCCTGTGCAGGCGAGCCCCACCAGTACCGTCAGTAGGAACGGGATTGTCCACTTTGAGGGGGATTTTCTTTTCACCTTTTCTCCCATCAATTTTGGCAGACTCACGCCCGACTCCGAATCTCTTTGAGCGCTTTCTCCAGATTGTCCAAGTAGATCCGGGCCGGAAATATCTTACGCAGTTCGTGTTTCCAGTCCTCTTCCCGCCGGCGGAGGAGCTCCTTGCGCAGATCCGACTCCACGCGATCCTTCACCTCCTCATACGGCTGCACCGTTTCCTCCGTCCGTTCGAGCACTTTGATGATGGAATAGTTCTTCCCGTAACGGATGGGACCGCGAATTTCGCCGACTTTCATCTCCAGCGCATTGCGCCCGATTGGCCCGTAACTGTTCCGGGTCAGCCAGCCGAGGTGGCCTTTTTTGTTCTTGGTGGTGATCCGGACATTGTACTTCTCCGCAAGCCGGTCGAAGTTGCGGCCAGCTTTTGCCCACTCAGCAATCTGGTTGGCCAATGTTACGTCTTTCACGAGTATTTCCTGCACCCGTGCTTTGGCTGGCACCTTATAATTGTCCTTGTGGTCTTCATAATATTTCTTCTTGAGGTCTTCGGTGATCTCGATTTTATCCAGCAGTTCACGCTGGCGGATAATGCTCCGCAAAATCTCTTCTTTTTTCTTCTGAAATTCCTCCCGGTAGGGAGACTGGTGCAGATAGCGGCGCCGCTNGCCAAAACGGATGGCTAGAGCAATGCGGACTTCAGATTGGAGCATCTCCCGCAGCTGTTTTGGCGTGTGAATGGGCATCACCGGAGAACCGGATGCGCGCTGTTTGACCTGTTTGAACATGTCTTCGATGGTGTACGGCTTGCCCTCAATCTGGGCCAGCGGCAAATTTCTCATTCCCGGTTCCATCCAGTCCAGCTGGATCCTCGAGACCCACTCGAAAGAACGCATGATGGAATCCACCTCCGGCCGGGCAAAATAGCGGGCCATACTGTCGATGTTGGCTTCCAGATAGCGCACCCGATAACGGCGTTCCAGCTCTTGGTTGAACCGGTCGTAAAGCTCCATGATTTCTTTCCGGTGCTTCTGAAAAAGGGTCTGCGCAATATTGCTCTTTTCGATTTCAAACGGCTTTTGCGGAACAATCCGGCGGTCGGTCACCTGAATTACGTGAAACCCCCGCGAGGTACGCACTGGCTCCGTGGTGAACTGATACTTTCCCATTTTGAACACCGCATCCAGGATGGGCTGTTCCATCCGCCCCCATCGGATAAATCCCAGATCGCCACCCCGCTCCCGCGTGGCCCGGTCTTCGGAGTATTTTTTGGCGAGTTCGGCAAAATCCGCCCCATTCTGCAATTCGTGGATCACTTCCTGCGCTTTCTTGCGGGCCTCTTCCACCTGCTGCGGCGTCGCATCGGCAGGCACTTTGAACAGGATGTGCCGCGCCCTGACCTCAACCCGGGAGCGCCGGTAGAAATCCCGCATCATCTCTTCCGTGATGATCTTATAAACCACCTGCTTATCCATGGTGGCGAAGTAGAGAATACGGTTTCTTTCCGCCTCCAGCTTTTCCCGAACCGGCTCTTCCCTGTCGATTCCTTTCTGTAGCGCAGCCAGGTATTCCAGCTTCTTGTCCAGCATCTTTTGCAAAAAACGCCGCTTCTCTTCCAGCGTTGCGTGCTGTGCCACATACACCGGCTTCTCTTTCAAAAACGCCTTTTCAAACTCTTCTTGGGTGACATAGTTATTTCCCACCCTGGCTACGAAACGTACCTTCTCCGAACCGCAGCCCCAGATGCCAGTCACGAAAGCAATCCCCAGCAGAACCAATCCCAGATGCAAAGGAAGCCGCCTTACCCTCATTGCCCTCCTCCATCCTCTTTTATTGCGCTGCACGCCCTACTGACCTCCAAAAGAACATCCCGCAGATCCATCAGAGCGGAATGACCAGAGTGCCTCAACCGGCACTTGAACCCAAATTTCTTTCCGTGCAGGAACCGGAAGGAGTTTAACGATTGTTGCTGCATTGTACGAATCAGTTTCAGCAAAAGTTCCTGACGTTCGGGCCCGTAAAAGGCCTCCGAAAGATGCGCTGTGAGGTCACCGCGGAACAATTTTATCCGCTCAATTCCCAGTTTGCGGCACAGGATCCGGATCCGGGCAACCTGAAAAAGAGCACGAACCGGCGGTGGCAGCGGACCAAAGCGATCCCGCAATTCTTCCTCCAGATCGTTCAGATCATTTTCACTTCTCACCGCACTCAGGCGCTGATAGATGGATAGCCGCTCAAAATCCAGAGTAATGTACTCATTTGGGATATAAGCGTCAACATCAACATCAACCGTTACATCCAGTTCTTCTTCGGCGGCGACCTGTGGTGTTTTCTCTCCGGCCCGCAAACGGGCTACAGCTTCATTCAGCAATTTGCAGTAGAGATCGAAGCCAACGGCATTGATGTACCCGCTTTGCTCGGGTCCGAGGAGATTTCCGGCTCCCCGGATCTCCAGATCCTTCATAGCAATCTGCAAACCAGCACCCAGCTCCATATGTTCCTCAATTGTCTGGAGACGCTTTAATGCATTGGGGGTCAAGAATTTAAAAGGCGGTACCAGAAAATAAGCGTAAGCTTGTCGGTTGGAGCGTCCCACCCGCCCTTTGATCTGATAAAGCTGGGCCAGCCCCAGTTTATCGGCTCGATTGACAATTAACGTGTTCACATTGGGCATGTCCAGCCCGGATTCGATGATCATGGTTGATACCAGGCAGTCGTATTTTCGGTTCACAAAATCTGTCATGATTTTTTCCAGGCGGTGTGGCGGCATTTGCCCGTGTGCCACGGCGATCCGCAAATCCGGAACCAGCTTCTGGATCAGGCGGGCCATGGCAAAAATGGAACGTACCCGATTATGCACCACGAAAACCTGTCCCCCGCGGTGGACCTCATTCAGGATCGCCTGGCGGATCAGCTTCTGATCAAAAGGAGCTAC
>MTOL01000481.1 GCA_002011685.1 Deferribacteres bacterium JdFR-76 | reverse complement strand
AATACGCCAAAAGCTGTGGAGATTTTTAACAGCCTGGTGGAACAAGGTTCCCGGCGGGTGCTGGGANCTTTCCACCTTACGTGCTGAATCCAGCTGATCGGATGGGTCGAGCTGCTTTTTTGTTNCCGGAATTGGAAGGGCATGTCCGGTATTTTGCGAAACATCATGAAGAAAATGCCGTATGTAGCTTCAACATCCCGAATAACCGGGAAACTGTGATTGTATCATAAACTGAAATGCCGTTTTCCTTATCGAAAGATTCATTTTTGCAGAAGATGAGGAGATCATTTAAACGAAAGGAGCTGCTATGAAAAAAAGACATTTGTTTGGCGCGCTGGGTATCTGGATCCTCATGGGTGCTGTAGCTTTGGGGCAAACGGCCGATGAGATTGTGAAAAAGTATGTGGATGCGATTGGCGGGTACGAAACCATAAAGAAAATCCAGACCCTGAAGGCCACCGGCAAAGTGATCATGCAGCAGGGAACCATGGAAATGCCGCTGGTGTACTATGCCAAGCGTCCCAACAAACTGCGCTACGAGACAAAGTTGCAGGGGCAAACCATGATACAGGCTTACGACGGAAAAACGGCATGGTGGATTTTCCCTTATGCTGGCAATCCTGAACCGCAGATTATGCCCGAAGAACAGGCCAAAGAGTTCCTTTTAAACGCTGATTTCGATGGGCAGCTGATCGATTATAAAGAAAAAGGCCACAAAGTTGAATATGTGGGCAAAGAAGATGTAGAGGGCACGGAAACGCACAAGCTTAAAGTAACACTCAAAAGTGGTGATGTTCTTTATTATTACCTGGATGGCGAATACTATATTCCCATCAAAATGAGCATGAAGCGCACCCGCAAAGGGGTGGAACTGGAGGCAGAAACCTATTTCGGGGACTACAAGGAAGTAGCCGGCATGCTGGTTGCGCATTCCATTGAAACCCGTGTGGGTGGAAAACCCTCGGTTCAGGTTGTACTTGATTCCATCCGGGTAAATGTGGACCTTCCCGATTCCCTCTTCGTGATGCCTGCCAGAGAGGAAGAAAAGAAACCGCAGAAGTAGCCTCTTGTGCGGCGACGGAGGGCTTCTTCTTGAAAAAGAAGTGGGCTTTTTGTCGTGGATTGTAGATTCACGCGCCGGTGGCGCTGCCTGATCGCTGCCGGCCTTTTTAATGAATCTATTTGAACGGAGGGAAGTATGGGTCGAATGTACCGGATTGTATGCTCATTTTTTCTGGTTCTGGGAACCACATTTTCTGCGGTGGCCCAGACGGGGGCGAAGCCGGAGGTGAAGCTGGAGCCCAGCATGTTCGGGGCTATTCAGGCCCGGTCCATCGGGCCCGCCGTTATGGGGGGAAGGATCATGGCCATCGATGTGGTGGAGCGCGATCCCAAAGTTATCTGGGTAGGAACCGCCAGCGGTGGCGTATGGAAATCCACAGATGGTGGCGTCACGTTCAAACCCGTTTTTGATCGCTACACACTTTCCATCGGGGCCATCGCTATTGACCAGCAGCATCCCGATACCGTATGGGTAGGAACCGGAGAAGGCTGTGTGCGAAATACGGCCTCTGTGGGCACAGGAATTTACCGGACCACCGATGGTGGAGACACCTGGCAGCAGATGGGGCTGGAAGCATCCGAGCGGATTGCGCGAATCGCCATTCACCCGAAAGATCCCAGCATCGTTTATGTAGCCGTTCTGGGGCACCTCTGGGACGACAGCGAAGAGAGAGGCCTGTACAAAACCACCGATGGCGGCAAAACCTGGAAGAAGATTCTTTATGTTGACGAAAAGACGGGCTGTGCAGATGTGGAGCTGGATCCGCAGGAGCCGGAAATCCTGTATGCTGCCATGTGGCAGTTTCGCCGCAAGCCTTACTTTTTTGAGTCAGGCGGGCCCTCCAGCGGACTATTCAAAAGTACAGATGGCGGCAAAACCTGGAAAAAGTTGACCAATGGCCTTCCCGATGGTCCGCTGGGACGAATTGCAATTGCCATTGCACCTTCCAGGCCGAACCGCATCTACGCGGTGGTTGAAAGCAAAAAAACGGCCCTTTATCGTTCCGATGATGCCGGGGCCAGCTGGGAACGGATGGACGCCTCTTTCAACATCCGGGCACGTCCTTTTTATTTTTCTCATCTGGAGGTGGATCCGAAAGATCATAACAGGGTTTACAAACCCGGCTATTCGCTTTCGGTGAGCGAGGACGGTGGCAAATCGTTTACTTCGCCTTTTATGGAGTTTTTTGGTGGAGGTGTACATCCGGATCATCATGCCCTGTGGATCGATCCCAATAACCCGCAGCACCTCATTCTGGGTACGGATGGGGGAATTTATGAGTCCTATGACCGCGGACGGCATTGGCGTTTTGTAAACAACTTGCCCGTCTCTCAGTTTTATCATGTGGCGTTTGATATGGATGATCCGTACAATGTGTATGGCGGCTTGCAGGATAATGGCTGCTGGTATGGACCCTCGGCCAGTCCAAATGGAATTGAAAACCGCGACTGGGTGAACATCGGTGGCGGCGATGGCATGTATGTGATTCCCGATCCGACGGACAGCGACATTATTTTTTACGAATGGCAGGTGGGAAACCTGATCCGTTTCTACCGTTCAACCCGGGAAGCGAAGGAAATCCGCCCATATCCGGAAGAAGGGGGGCCGGACTTGCGCTTCAACTGGAACACACCGGTGCTCATCAGCCCTACCAATCCGCGGAAAATGTACATGGGTGCGCAATTTCTGTTTGTAACCTATAATAAGGGGGAAACTTGGCGGAGAATTTCTGGAGATCTGACCACAAACGATCCAGAGAAGCAGAAGCAGCACGAATCGGGCGGGCTGACGAAAGACGATTCCGGAGCAGAAAATTACTGTACCATTTACACCATCAGCGAATCGCCTCTGGATTCCAATGTGATCTGGGTCGGAACCGATGACGGCAACCTTCAGGTGACCCGCGATGGCGGAAAGACTTGGACCAACGTAATTGCCAATGTGCCCGGCGTTCCGCCAAATACCTGGGTGAGCTGTGTGGAAGCCAGCCACCACGATCCGGCTACGGCCTATGTAACGTTTGACGGTCACCGAACAGGCGATATGCGAACGTATGTCTACCGGACGCGGGACTACGGCCAGACATGGGACTCGCTCAGCACTGCCGGGGTCCGCGGGTATGCACATGTGATCCGCGAGGATATCGAACGCCCGGGCTTGCTTTTTCTGGGAACAGAATTTGGCCTGTTCATATCGTTTGATGATGGCCAGCAGTGGGTGCAGTTTACGGGAAATCTGCCCAATGTCGCCATCCGTGATATTGCGATTCACCCGCGCGAGGCGGACCTGATTCTGGCTACCCACGGGCGGGGCATTTACATTATTGATGACATTACGCCGCTGCGGCAGATTACGCCGGAAATCTTGACCGAGAATGTCTACCTGTTCACCACCAGGCCCTACCGAATGAGAATTCCCGCCAATTTTCAGGATTTTCCCGGCCACGGGCAGTTCGTAGGTGATAATCCGGACGAGAGTGCGAAAATCACATATTACCTGAAAAAACGCCACCTCTTTGGTGACCTCAAAATTGAAATCTACGATGTATCGGGCAAACTGATTCAGACCCTGCCGGGAGGGAGGAGGAAGGGCATTAACCGCGTGCCCTGGGCAATGCGGATGAAACCGCCACGCCTTCCACCCGCACCAACCCTGGCTCCGCGGGCCATGTTCGGACCCATGGTGCCGGAAGGAACGTACACGGTAAAACTGATTAAGGGCAAGAAAACATTTGCCACACGGATCGAGCTGGTTCCCGATCCTCGACTGCCGCACACGGCAGAAGACCGCAGGCTGCGGCATGAAGCGGTAATGAAATTGTACCGCCTGCAAGAAGATCTTGCCTACATTGGTGATATGATAAAAAATCTGAAAAAGAAAGCCAGTGAACATATCAAACAGCTGGGTCCGAAAAACCGGTTGTCGAAACAGCTGAAAAAATTTGTGGATGAAATGGACCGGTATTATGCAACCGTTGTTGCCACGTCAGATGAAAGCTGGATTACCCAGAAGAAAAAGCTGCGTGAGGAACTCGCCGAACTGTACGGGGCTATCATCAATTATGGAGGTCGGCCTTCGGGCAGTCAGCTAAAACGGCTAGCGGTTCTGGAAGATAAAGCAAAGAAAGCTGGACAGCGTTTTCAGAAGCTCATGGACCGCTATTTGCCGCAACTGAACAGAAAACTGGAGCGCAAAAAGCTAGAACCGCTCAGGCTCACACCGAAAGAGACATGGCGTCAAAAAAGCCGGTAGAGCGGGCGAAAGAAAGAAGTTAAGCAGAACAAGGAGCGGTGTAGGCGCGCAAGGCCTGCACCGCTTTTTTTGCCGAAAGTTTGTGTTGCATCTCTTAAGTTCTGAAGCGGGAAAGGACCCTCAGATCAGATTTTTTCTGCTTGTACGGGATGAGCAACTCACGGCATCGATGACCGCAAGAAGACCGGCCGTTCTGTAAATAAAAAAGCCCTGCCACGGGGCAGGGCTCAGTGGAATGGGAANCACGGTTCCTCTACATATCAGTCATCATCGTCCTCTTTGCCGTCGTCATCTTCGTCTTCAAAAACCTTGAAAGAGGCTTTGATATTTTTTTCGATAAGGCTCCGGTTTTCCGGCACTGTGGGGTCAATCGGATTGTTATTGGCATCCAGGAACCAGCTACCCACATCGATAACCAGAACGACGTTGGTGGAAGGCGACGTCTGATCAATGACCAGGGGCGGATTGAATTCCTGCTCCTGCTCAACGGAAATATCGCTGGTGAACACAAAAGTTTTTGTGGTATCGCCGTTCAGATAGCCTTCCACACGGATGCTCCAGTTCTGCAGGTCCGGGTTTTGTGTGTAAGCATCACCGTCTTCGGGCTCCAGCTTTTCAACCTCAATTTCCATCTCTTTGTATATGCCAAAGGGTACCTGAGTGGAGCCCAGCACATGCACGGTTGTGTCAGTTGCCAGATCCTGCACAAAGGGTTCTTTCATCTCAAAATCCACCGAATCTTTGGAACTGCTTTCGAATTCGATTTCTTTGATAACGACTTTTGCGCTGGTGATCGTGATAAAACTGGCGGCTTTACCCAGCGTACCCGCTGCGGGCCGGGTTACGCCTTTGATGCTGAGCTTGATTTTTCCTTCGCTGGTGGCCGGGGATGTTGGGCTCTTGCTGCAGCTTGACAGCAGTCCCAGAACCGCGCTCGCCCCCAGCAGAATTACCGTCAGATGTTTAAACCGTTTCATCGTCACCTCTCCCAAGTTTGTTTCCGGTTTTCCTTCTCTTCTTTAGCGTTATCGGCAAAACTGGATGGTTCATTATGAAATTTCAACCGGCCGTGCATTTTTGTCTGTAAACCGTCATCCGGGATTTCTGCCAGTTGCCGCTAAGAGAGATTGCAAAAAGCGGTCCAGACTCATCAGAGGCTATCTTTTCCTGGAAGTGTCGGATCTATCATCAGCCTGTCGCATTGCAATATGAAGAATGAGATCCTCTATATGGGGATAAATGCAAATATCATCCGAAAGAATGCATCGCATGCTATAATACATTAATAAAATCTTGAAAATGACGATAATTGCGGCCATGTTTTCCGATAAATAAGGTATGAAAACTTTTGAAGGGAATGCTGGCTTGAAAAAGGGCCCGGGTGAATGCGCAAACATTGTGAATGGCTTGTACAGCGGCTGTGAACGGTTTGCACAGCACCCGCAAGGGAGCCATTTGCCAGGAAGATGGTTCCGGAGGGGCGGACTGTGGAGTGATCGGTGGGGCTTTCTAGGTCAGGGGGCCGGTAAGTCAGGCGGAATCTGCCAGGCAAATTCCGGTTTGCCTTGGGGTTCATTGTTGGAACGGCAGGAAGACGTCAGGTTTTTATGGGGGAATTGTAAAACGTACACGGCGGCCGAAAAACCGCGTCCCATACGATTACGGTGCCTTCTTTAGGCAATTAGGCGCTTTGCGGAAGGCTGGTGGCCCGGGTAACCGCAGGTCAGAAGAATGCCGAAAGGAACTGGAAATTACCGCTGCCGAGAGGCAGAAATTCCCACCACGTGCAGATAGGCTTCCTGACGGCGGAACGGAATGTGCAGGTAGCTGCGGTATCGGTCGGATGTCAGTTGCAGCAGATCGGCCAGAAGTTCTGGCGGAAGATCCTTTTGACGGATGAAAAGGTAAGGAACCACGCGGTAGGTTCCCGGCGGTAGC
>MTOL01000487.1 GCA_002011685.1 Deferribacteres bacterium JdFR-76 | reverse complement strand
TGGGCTGAAAGGCCTGAATACCCAGCCGGTGCAGCGTGGGTGCACGGTTCAGCAGAACCGGATGGTCTTCAACAATCTCTTCGAGAATGTCCCAGATTTCAGGAACGCGCTTTTCAATCAGCTTTTTGGCGCTCTTCACTGTCTTAACAAAGCCGCGTTCCACCAGCTTATTGATGATAAACGGTTTGAACAGCTCCAGGGCCATATCTTTGGGCAGGCCGCACTGGTGCATCTTCAGCTCCGGACCGACGACGATCACCGAGCGGCCCGAATAGTCGATGCGCTTGCCCAGCAGGTTCTGGCGGAAGCGGCCCTGTTTGCCTTTCAGCATATCGGAGAGCGACTTCAGCGGCCGGTTGCCATCGCCGCGTACCGCAACCGTCTTGCGGCCGTTGTCCAGTAGCGAATCCACCGCCTCCTGAAGCATCCGCTTCTCGTTCTTGAGAATCACTTCAGGTGCGCGAATCTCCATCAGTTTTTTCAAACGGTTGTTGCGGATAATCACCCGCCGGTACAGATCGTTCAGATCCGAAGTAGCAAACCGCCCGCCTTCCAGCGGCACCAGCGGCCGGAGTTCCGGCGGAATGACAGGCAGCACCGTTAGTACCATCCACTCCGGCTTGTTGACCTTATGGTCATCTTTGGGTTTGAACGCCTCGATAACTTTGAGACGCTTCAGGATTTCGGCCTTACGCTGCGCCGAAGTTTCCTTCCGGGCCTGCTCCCGCAGTTCCAGGCTCAGCTCGTTAATATCCACCCTTCGGAGCAGCTCCAGAATCGCTTCTCCACCCGTCTTCGCAATAAACGGGTTTTCCGGATCATCCTTTACCTCACTAATGATCCGGTAGTACTCCTCTTCCTCAAGGAGCTGCTTTTCCTTCAGATCCGTATTTCCGGGCTGAATTACAACGTAAGCTTCATAGTAAATAATGCGCTCCAGCTCCTTGATGGAGAGGCCCAGAATGTAGCTGATCTTCGATGGCAGCGATTTCCAGAACCAGATATGCACTACCGGAACGGCCAGGGTGATATGCCCCATCCGCTCCCGGCGCACGCTCTTGGTGGTTACTTCAACGCCACACCGATCGCAGACAATTCCTTTGTACCGGATCCGCTTGTATTTTCCGCAGTGGCATTCGTAGTCCTTTACCGGCCCGAAGATCTTCTCGCAGAACAAACCGTCCTTCTCCGGTTTGTAGGACCGGTAGTTAATGGTCTCCGGTTTCAGCACTTCACCGTGAGACCACTCCAGAATTTTGTCTGGCGAAGCCAGACCAATGGACATCCGCGTGAAGCGGCGTCCACCAAACTTGCCTGCTTCTTTCTTCATGGAAATCAAGGGTAAAACCTCCAAATCTATTCAGGTTTTCCCACCCAAATATTACTCCAACTCCACATCCAGGCCCAGTCCCATGAGCTCNTTCATCAGCACATTGAAGGATTCTGGGATGCCGGGCTCTGGCATATTTTCGCCTTTAACAATGGCCTCGTAGGCCCGTGAGCGGCCTTTCACGTCGTCCGACTTGACGGTAAGGATCTCCTGCAGGGTGTAGGCCGCACCGTAGGCTTCAAGCGCCCAGACCTCCATCTCACCAAAACGCTGCCCGCCGAACTGGGCCTTTCCGCCCAGCGGCTGCTGGGTAATCAGCGAATATGGCCCGATGGAGCGTGCGTGAATCTTGTCCTCCACCAGGTGGGCCAGCTTCATCATGTAGATGTATCCCACCAGAACCTCTTCATCAAACGGCTCGCCTGTACGGCCATCGTACAGCCGCACCTTGCCGGACTCCGGCAGACCTGCCTTGCGCATCTCCTCTTTGATCTCTTCCAGCGTTGCACCGTCGAACACCGGAGATGCGTACTTCACACCCATCTTCTTTCCGGCCCAGCCCAGCATGGTCTCCAGAATCTGGCCCAGGTTCATTCGCGACGGCACGCCCAGCGGATTCAGAATAATGTCCACCGGCGTACCGTCCTCCAGGAACGGCATATCTTCGATAGGCACGATCTTGGCAATAACCCCTTTGTTTCCGTGCCGCCCGGCCATCTTGTCACCGACCATCAGCTTCCGCTTTTTGGCCACATATACCTTCACTTTCTGAATGATTCCCGGGGGCAGGTCATCGCCAATCTGAACTTTCAGCCTCTCGCGCTCCGCCTGATCGTGCAGCTCGTTCAGCTTCTGGTGGTACCGCTCGAAGATCATCCGAACCAGCTCGTTTGTCTCCGCATCCGTCGTCCAATCCACCGAAGGATTGATCCGGTCGAAGTTCAATTTGGACAGGTTCTTCTCGTTGAGCACCGTTCCCTGGCGGACGACGATCTTCCCGGAAATTTCATCCCGGATGCCCGCAGAAACCTTCCCATCCAGCACGTACATCAGCTTTCGGTCGCGCAAAGCACGCAGGCGGTCCTCATCCGCCATGAGCTTGCGGTCGATCTCCTCCAGCAGCTTCTTCTCCAGCTTTTTGGATTTGGGGTCTTTCTTTTTCCGCGAGAAGAGCCGCGTACCGATCACCACCCCGCGCATTCCCGGCGGCGCCTTCAGGGAAGCATCCTTCACATCGCCCGCCTTGTCACCAAAAATCGCTTTCAGAAGTTTCTCCTCCGGCGTCGGCTCCGTCTCACCCTTGGGCGTTACTTTTCCAACCAGGATATCGCCCTCTTTGACCTCAGCGCCTACGCGGATAATGCCGTTCTCGTCCAGATCTTTCGTGGCCTCTTCGCTCACATTCGGAATTTCGCGGGTGAGTTCCTCCTCACCGCGTTTGGTATCGCGAACTTCCAGTTCGAACTCCTCAATATGAATGGATGTGTACACATCCTCCCGGACGATGCGCTCCGAAACAATGATTGCGTCCTCAAAATTGTAGCCGTGCCACGGCATAAAGGCCACAAGCACATTCTTTCCGAGGGCCAGTTCACCGTGATCAGTGGCACAGCCATCCGCCAGCACATCGCCCTTCTTCACCCGCTGCCCAACCTTCACAATCGGCTTCTGGTTAATCATGGTATCCTGGTTGGTACGGGCAAATTTGGTAAGATAATATGTAACCGTCTCGGATTCATCGAAATCCAGAATCTGATCCACCGTTAGCTTACCCCCCTCGGGCGGATCTTTACGGATCACAATTTTGGTGGAATCCACCTTTTCTACGATGCCGTTTACATCGGAGATGACCAGCGTCCGGGAATCCCGTGCCGCCTTCGCTTCCATTCCGGTTCCTACAATGGGGGCTTCTGTNACCAGAAGTGGCACCGCCTGACGCTGCATGTTGGATCCCATCAGGGCGCGGTTGGCGTCGTCATGTTCCAGAAATGGGATCAAGCTGGCGGCCACACTCACCATCTGTGTCGGCGACACATCCATGTAATCTACCCTCTCCGGCGGCACAATAGGAAATTCGCCTTTGTAGCGTGCCTTGATCCGGTCCTTTAAAAACCGCCCGTTCCTGTCAACCGGTGCGTTTGCCTGAGCAATAACGTATTTATCTTCGTCGTCAGCAGACAGGTATTCGATTTTTTGGGTTACACGGCCGTTTTCCACCTTCAGGTAGGGTGTTTCAATGAATCCCAGCTCGTTCACCCGGGCATAGGTGGTCAGAGATGAAATCAGACCGATGTTGGGTCCTTCCGGTGTCTCGATGGGACACAGTCGGCCGTAATGAGTGTAGTGGACGTCGCGGACTTCAAAACCGGCACGTTCGCGCGTCAACCCGCCCGGACCCAGGGCGCTCAAACGCCGCTTATGAGTGAGTTCGGAAAGCGGGTTTGTCTGATCCATAAACTGGGACAGCTGGTTTGTGCCGAAAAAGGAATTGATGACACTGAGAATCGTCCGCGCATTCACCAGGTCCTGCGGCGTGGGCCGTTCCACATCCCGCAGGTTCATCCGCTCTTTAATCATCCGGGCCATCCGGGTGAACGCTACCGTCATCTGGGCGGAAAGCTGTTCGCCCACCGTGCGCACACGCCGGTTGCCCAGATGGTCGATATCGTCCGGATTCTTTTTGCCGGCATGCAGGTCAATCAGATACTTGACGATCGCCACAATGTCTTCACGGGTCAAAACCGTCACAGATAGGTCAATATCCAGGCCCAGCTTCCGGTTCATCCGGTAGCGGCCCACTTCACCCAGATCGTAGCGCTTGGGATTGAAAAACAGCCGGTCAATCAGGGCTTTAGCCGCTTCCGCATCCGGAACATCACCGGCACGGAACTGCTGGTAAATGAGCTCAAGGGCCGATTTCTGGGATTCGGTTTGGTCTTTGGCCAGCGTATTGCTGATCAACTGCGGGCTACCGAATTCGGATTCCTTCAGAACCTTCACAGAATCCAGTTCCAGGTGGCGGATCTTGTTGAGAACCTCGTCGGAGAGCTCGGTTCCTTTCTCAACCAGAACCTCTCCCGTCGTCACATCAACAATATCACTGACCAGCTTTTTGCCGAAATGCCGGTTCATGTCTTTCCCGTTCAGCGGGATCTCCTCGATCATGTCGAAGAGAGCCAGCAATTCTTCGTCCGAGGANTATCCCANGGCACGCAGTAAAGTAGTTACCGGAAACCGCCTCCGCCGGTCGATGTAGACGTACATGATATCATTTACGTCCGTGGCAAATTCGATCCAGGAACCGCGGAATGGGATTACCCGGGCGGAGAAGAGGCTTCGGCCGTTGGGATGTTTCGTTTCATCGAAAAAGACGCCCGGAGAACGGTGGAGCTGGTTCACAATTACACGCTCGGCACCGTTTATAATAAAGGTACCCTTGGGCGTCATCACGGGAATGTGTCCCAAGTACACCACCTGTTCAACGGTATCGGCATATTCGCCGTCGTCACTGTATTCATCTTTGTAGGAGAGGCGCATTTTGGCCTTCAGAGGCACCGAATACGTGACGCCTCTTTCCTTGCACTCCTCCGGCGAGTAGCGCGGGTTTTCGATATAATACTCCACGAACTCGAGAACGTAATTCCCGCGGGTATCGGTGATGGGGAAGACGCTGTTAAAAACCGCCTGCAGCCCTTTATTTTCGCGCTGTGAAGGCGGCACTTTTGTCTGCAGAAAATCCTCGAAGGACTTGAGCTGCACTTCGAGGAAGTCCGGCATTTCGGCATAGACCGGAATTTTGGCAAAAGATTTTCGCGTGTTATTCATGCCATTCATAGTATCTCAAATCAATTTGTTTGATGTTTTTGGGCCCGTGTCCCAATTTCGCTCCAATAAAAAAAGGCAAACTGAGGGCATGCCCCTCAATTTGACCTGTTATGCCAAGAAAATGTCCAATTACTTGATCTCGACGGTCGCGCCCGCTTCTTCGAGTTCTTTTTTGATCTTCTCGGCCTCGTCTTTGGAAACGCCTTCCTTGACGGGCTTGGGCACATTGTCCACCAGGTCTTTGGCCTCTTTCAGCCCCAGTCCGGTCAGAGCCCGCACCACTTTGATAACCTGGATCTTGTTGCTTCCAAAGTTGGTGAGGATTACATCGAATTCGGTTTTTTCCTCTTCGGCCGGAGCTGCCGCTGCTGCTGCGCCCGGAGCACCTGCTGGCGCTGCTGCCACGACCGGAGCCGCAGCTGTGACACCAAATTCCTCCTCCAGAGCTTTCACCAGTTCGGCAAGCTCCATTACCGTCATCTGTTTCACCGTATCGATAATTTCCTGTACTTTCGAGCTCACGTTACCGGATGCCTTTTTCTCTTCAGCTTTTGCCTCAACCGCTGCTTCCTTCTTTTCTGCCATTTTGCGAACACCTCCTATTTAAACGGTTCCTAAATTATTTGTTTTCCTCGTCCTTTTTCCGCTGAATCGCGCTCAAGACACCCACCAAATTCTGCAGCAAGCCGTTGAGCACCCAAACAAACCCTGTGATCGGTGCGTTTAAGCCACCCACCACCTGGGCATACAATTCCTTTCTGGACGGAAGCTTGGTAATTTTTTCTGCTTCCTCTCCAGGAAATACCTGGCCTTCAAACCAGATGGCCTTGATTTTCGGTTTTTCGATGCGCTTGTGGAAATCCAGCAGAATGCGGACCGGCGCACCGGGATCGTCGTATCCAAACGCCAGTGCAGTAGGTCCTTCCAGGTATTCCAGCAGTTCGTCATATCCCAGTTTTTTGAAGGACAGCTCAGCCAGCGTGTTTTTCACAACCCGGTAATCCACCGATTCGGCCCGCAGCTTTTTACGCAGATCCGTGGCTTCCTCCACGTTCAGGCCGGTGAAATCGGCCAGAACAATACAGGATGCTTTTTCTGCCGCTTC
>MTOL01000067.1 GCA_002011685.1 Deferribacteres bacterium JdFR-76 | reverse complement strand
AGCCGGCGGCGGACAAAATCGGCCACGCTTTGATAATACCCGTCCTCAGAACGGCTAATGAACGGTTCGGCCAGAACCCGCAGCTTTCCCTTCCAGGAAAAAAGCCGGGTTGTTAACAAAGAAAGCGGCCCCATCGGTAGTGGATGCAGTTCCCCGGCGCGGTAAATGTAACGTTTTTTCGCCGCCTCCCTGGCGTAGATGAGCCGGTCTTCTACCCCCACTCCTCTGGCAATCTCACGAATCAGCGGAGTCGTCTCCAGGCCGCTATTCGGACCGCGGTCAAACAGATAGCCGCTAATTTGAACCGATTCCATGGCCCCGCCGGGTTCATCTTTGCGCTCCAAAACGGCTATCTGCAGTCCCTCCTTTTTCAGCCAGTAGGCAATTGCCAGACCTGATATTCCCGCACCGAGAATAACAACGTCCTTCTGCTCCATGGCAGAACTCCTATTCCCTTTTTTGCTCCAATCGACTTAATACCAGATCAGCAAGTGTTTCAATGAACTCAGGCATATCGTTCAATCCATTTATTACATCGTAGTACTGAATTCCCTTCTCCTTTGCGAGACTGCGGCACTGAATCTGCAGCTCGTATTCGGTCTCGAAGTGATCGGACACAAAACTGACCGGCACAAGCACAACAGCCTTCCTGCCTTCCTGTGCCAGATCCATCAGCACCTGATCTGTGTATGGCGATACCCATCGCACAGGCGTAGCCCGGCTCTGATATCCTATGCGGTAGTCCAGATCGAATCCGCGCTCTTCCATAACAAGCCGAACCGTTCGTTCTACCTGATCTTTGTACGGATCGCCCTCCCGAACTCTCTTTTCCGGCAGACTGTGGGCGCTGAAGAGAAGCACAACTTCTTTCCTTACCTCTTCCGGGAACCGTTTCAGACTTTCATCGATCCGCCGGTTTAAGGCACGGATGAAGCCCGGATGCTCAAAAAAATGTTCTATTCGAAGTATTTCAGCACTATCCGCTTGGAAACACCGGTCCCACTCGTTAAAACAGGACCCAGTTGTAGAACGGGAATACTGCGGGTACAGCGGCAGCAGAACGATGCGTTCAAACCCTTCCCTTTTGATCCGGGCTGAACATTCATGGATCATGGGATGCCAGTAGCGCATTCCCACAAAAACGCGGAACTCACCATCCCGCGCATTCAGCACTTCTTCCAGTTTCTGCCGCTGTTTTTCTGTCCAGTAATTAAGCGAAGATTTTCCGCCTATTTTTTCATAATCCGCTCGGACCCGTGGAGCGCGCCGCCGCGCAATCCACTTTGCCAGATATTTCTGGAACGGGAGATCAATAATATCGCGGTCTGAAAAAAGATTCCGCAGGTAAGGTTCGATGGCTTCGGGAGAATCGGGTCCCCCCAAGTTGAAGAGAACAACTGCCGTTTTCATAGAAAACCGTTCAAATTGTCCGTGAATAACGCAGTGGGTCCTGTTTCCTTTCAATAAACCCATCAAAGTTCATGGCAATATTGCGGATTAAAAGCCGCCCCATTTCACTCACCCGGATGGTGCTTTCTGTAATTTCTACCAACCCATCCTCTTCCATTTCCTTCAGCTGTTCCAAGCCCCAGGCGAAATATTCCCGGAAGCGGATGCCGAACTGCTGCTCGATTTCTGTCATGTTCAGCTCAAAATCGCACATCAGGCGCATGATGACAGTCCGGCGCAGCTGATCATCTCTGGTGAGCTGGAATCCTTTCAGCGTAGCAAAACGGCCTGCATCAAGGGCCCTGTAGTATTCTTTTTCCGTTTTCACATTCTGGGCGTAAATGTCCGGCAACTGGCTGATGCTGGTAATTCCGAAAGCGTACAGGTCTGCTCCCGCATGAGTGCTGTATCCCTGAAAATTGCGGTACAGTTTTTTCTCTCGCAGGGCTACGGCCAGTTCATCATCTGGCTTGGCAAAATGATCCATACCGATAAAAACGTACCCGGCCCGGGTCAACTTCTCAATGGTCATTTTTAGGATTTGCAGCTTTTCTTCCGGCGGCGGCAGCGTTTCCGGATCGATGATTTTCTGATGTTTTTTCATCCAGGGCACGTAGGCAAAGTTGAACACCGCCAGCCGTTCCGGAGCAATCTCCACAATGCGATCCACTGTCTCCGCAAACGAATCCAGAGTCTGATGTGGCAATCCGTAAATCAGGTCAATATTCAGGCTTTGAAACCCCAGTTCCCTCACCCACTTAACCACCTGCAGCGTCATCTCTTCGGGCTGAATCCGATTTACAGCCCTTTGAACTTTTTCATTGAAATCCTGCACTCCCATACTGATGCGATTGAATCCCCCCTCTTTCAGAGCTTCCAAGTGCTCTCTGGTCAAGCCCCGAGGATCAATTTCGCAGCCGCGTTCTGCATCGGAAGTGAACTCAAAACGCAGATTGGTAAATGTGCTTAGCTCGCGGATCTCCTCCGGAGTCAAATGGGTGGGCGTTCCACCGCCCCAATGCAACTGCTCCACCTTCCGTTCCGGCCGCAAAAGTCGGCGCACCAGTTCCACTTCCTTTTTCAAATACCCCAGGTATGTCTGTACCCGCTTGCGGTTGCGCGTCACAATCATATTGCAGCCGCAAAAATAACAGAGGGTATCGCAGTACGGGATGTGAAAATACAGCGACAAATGCGGCAGATTTTCTCCAACGTTGGATCTTCGGATAGCCGCCTCAAATTCCGCATGGGTGAATTTCTCATGAAAATGCGGCGCCGGCGGGTAGCTTGTATACCTTGGACCCGGACGGTCGTATTTTCGGATCATTTCCAGATCGATCGAAAACACAGCCATTGTTTCCTCGCTTTCCTTTAAGAAGCACGTATTTTTTGACTTTCTTCGTGTACCAGATCGACCAGATACCTGGCATGATCCGGACGGGTTGTGGGCAAAATGCCATGACCCAGGTTGAAAATATGGCCCGGATCGCGGCCAGCAGCCCGCAAAATAGCCAGAGTCTCTTCCCGGATCACCTCAGGACCCGCCAGAAGAATTGCTGGATCCAGATTTCCCTGCAGCGCCACCCTCCCCTGGACCTGCCGTTTTGCAGCTGCAAAATCCACGGTCCAATCGATACCAAGAACATCGGCACCGCATTCGACAAGAGCCGCCAGAGAGTGATGCGCCCCGCGGCAGAAAACAATAACAGGCTGGCCGTCCCTCCGGAGCCCTTCAATCACCTTCCGGATGTATTTCAACGAATAGCGGCGGTAGTGATGCGGAGCAAGGACTCCGGCCCAACTGTCGAAAATCTGTACCGCATCGGCACCAGCTGCAATCTGGGCGCTCAAATATGCAGTAACTGCCGCAGTGATTTTTTCAAGCAGGCTTTCGGCCAGACCTGGCTGTTCGAAAAGAAAGCGGCGGGCAGTAGCAAAATCTTTGGAACCCCGGCCCTCAACCATGTAGCAAAACAGCGTCCATGGGGCCCCGCTAAATCCGATCAGAGGGATGGCGGAATTCAGTTCCGCCTTAATCATCCGAATGGCCTCCAGAACGTATCCGAGGCTTTCCTCCATATCCGGCACATTCAGGTCATTGATCTGTTCCGCCGTCTGCACCGTTTTTCTGAAAATGGGCCCCTTTCCTTCCACAAACTCCACCGCCAGCCCCATGGCTTCTGGAACCACAAGAATATCCGAAAAGAGAATGGCGGCATCCACCTCCAGGCGGCGAACCGGCTGCAGGGTGATCTCGGTGGCCAGCTCCGGTGTCCGGTACATGGTCTGAAAATCATATTTTTCACGGATTGCCCTGTATTCCGGCAAATACCGGCCCGCCTGACGCATCATCCAGATCGGTGTCCGTTCGACGAACAAACGTTTACAGGCCCGTAAAAATAAGGACTCTTCGACAGTTGTCAAATTTTCCTCCCGCGTCCGTCCAAAGTCACAATCATTCTTCCGGTGTACAATGGCCTTCGCGCTGCACAATTGATTATACGATAGCACGGTGGAAAGTCAAGGCAAATCACCGCACAAGAATCCCAGGCCGGCTGAAGGAAACTTCAGCTATTTCTGCAGGCGGCTCCGATCTGTTGAAGATTCTATACAGAATTCTTCCATGGATGAAATTCTTTTTTTCAATTTGAAATCAATAAAATAAAGCTGTACCAGATAGAAAATTTCCCCCAGGGGATGACTTCAAAAGATCGCCGCAGGCAGGAAAAAGTCGATCCCAGGCGTGTGAACCCGTTATGTCAAAGAGTTCATTGGGAAATTTTCTAACGCTTCGCGTGCCGGCGGAAATGCAAGCTTCCCACTTTCCCCCTTTATCCGGATTTTATGCCGGATACAAAGCATATCCGGTTGTCCCAAACCGCTACGGGCTACGGGCGGTTTTTCGCCTTTTCCACCTCGATAAGCTCGTCCAAAAACGCTACAGCACGGCGGATATGCGGGATAGTAATGCTCCCGCCTACTGTCATAGCAACACTGAAAATATCAAAAAATTCATTGCGGGTTACCCCATACTGATAGCACTGCTGAATGTGATAAGCTACACAGTCATCGCAACGGAGAACCAGGGAAGCCACCAGCCCCAGCATTTCTTTGACCTTTGCCGGGAGGGAACCGTCCCGGTATGTCAGGGTATCCACTCCAAAAAACCGTTTGATGGTCTGGTGATCCGCATCCAGAATCCGCCGGTTCATCTCTTCGCGGAATTTGTTGAACTCTTCAACCCGGCCAGCCATGATATTTCCTACCTCCCTCCGTTTTTTCTATCCCGCGCGCATGGTAAGGATGAATCCCTTTAAGTAGGTGAACGCCGAAACGAAAATGCCAAGTACCGCAAGAACGGTGAGCGGTTTCTGGGCCGGTTCAATCCCGAATAGATAACTGGCGATGAGCAGGGCAAATACAGTGACCGTCACTTTCCCGTAGATATTGCTTACAGTCACAATTTTTTTCCTGGACATAATCACCAGACTGGCCAGCAGGATGATTACATCCCGGGCAATAATGACCACAGCCAGCCAGAAGGGGAAACCGCGGTAAAGCGATGCGAATATCACAGCGCTACCAACGCAGATTTTGTCTACCAGAGGATCGATGATCTTGCCCGCCAGGGAAACTTCGCCGCGCTTGCGCGCAATGTACCCGTCCAGAAAATCGGAGACAATGCCCCAGGCAACCAGCAGGAAAAGGAGAAGATCTCCGGTAGCGCTCCGCGGTGCACGGATTAGGTAAAGCACAAACGGCAAAATCGCCAGGCGGGAAAGCGTGATCAGGTTCGAAATGGTGAAAATTCTTTTCTCTTCGTCGGGAATCTGCAGATTCAGCATGCCGGCTTCCTTTCAACTCCGTTCACCTCCCACCTGCACCATCGCATTCATTAAGTAAACCGGCCCGCGGAAAAAAGCAAGTGAAAAGCCACAACTTCTCAGGAAACTCTCAAATAAGGAATAAAATCCCTGGATTCTTCACTTAAAATGAGGGAAATGGTACCGACATCCCCGCGAATATCAAGGCGGAGGATAACGATGCAAACGAAAAGACTTCCTAATTCGCAGTGCCGGAGGCGGGCTGGCACGTATTATTTCCGCATCCAGAGAAAAGGCTTCGCAGCGCGCTGGAATTTCTTGCCAATATCCCCAAAAAATTACCGTTTGCCCCGGACCCAGAAACAGCTCTGCGGGAAACATGGATCTGATTCGCCCTTTCAGCAACGCTTTATCCATCGCATCCAGGGAGAGGCCCATCTCCCGGTAAAATTGCACACACATCTGAAAAAGCGAATCGCTGGACTGTTGTTTGAGTAGCACTCCGCAGGCAACCAGCCGGAAATCACGCACATACACGCCAACGGGTCCACCGGAGGAGTTTGAAATTCGAAACCTCAAGATCAAAGCATCCCCCAGCGCGGCATGCAGCCAGAACGGGTTGCGAAAGCTTCCTTTTCCGTCCCAGTACCCCGGATAAGCCATCAAGGCATTCTGGAGACCNGCAATCTTTTCTGCCGGCAGGAATAGAAAAAGCGGCAGCCCCGACCGGCCGCCGCCGAAATAGGGCAGAAGCGCATCCGGTAGTTGCTGAAGGTCAGCGACAGCAAATGGCAGAAAATCGGCCGGGTTAAAGCGGGTTACCGCCAGCAAAATGCCAGCTGTGTCGGCCAGGATTTCGTAACCTGGTAGCCAGATCGTTTTTCTGCCCCTATCTTTCTGTACAATCTGACCCGATCCCGCCGACGCAGCAACCCAGAGCAGCAGCATAGCAGCAGCTATCTTCGCAGGCAGGCGCTCTCGACATTCTTTAAATCTGCCTCGCATCAAAAACTCTTTCCTGCCATGTGCAATAAAAAGGG
>MTOL01000357.1 GCA_002011685.1 Deferribacteres bacterium JdFR-76 | reverse complement strand
TTTTCCTCCCGCATGTGGTGGCCATTTTTTTGCTTGTGGGAATGTGCAATTCCGGGGCCAACAGCGCACTGTCGCATTACTTTTTGAACAGCACTCCGGCCCTCAACCGGGTTGCCGCTTCCATGGTGCTCAACATTGCCTCGGGCGTCGGGGCGGGCATTACCGGCAGCCTGATTGCCAGTGGGTTGCTAAAGTTTTTCCATGATGCTGGCTATTCAGGCATCGGGCTGTACCGTTTTTATTTTGGTGCAATTCTGGTTTTGCTGGTCGCGGTTGTATTGACCGTTGCCCGCTTGCCGGCCCTTGTCCCGCGGGGCATCCGTGATGTGCTGGGAATTCTCTTTTCGTTCCGCGACTGGCGGGCACTGTACGTCCTTCAGAAGCTGGCAAAGGTGGAAGAGGGCGAAACGGAAGAAGAGCTGGTGTCACGGCTGCAGGAGATTGGCTCGGATTTATCAGAAGGGGATCTGGTACGGTTTCTGGAGTCGCCGCGTTTTTATGTCCGCGCAAAAGCAATCCGGGCGCTGGGACATATCCAGATTTCTCCATCCACGGCCCGACGACTGATGCGTGAAGTGGAAGAGGGAGAATTCACCACCGGCTACCTTGCTGCAGAGGTTCTGGGAGAAAAGCGGGTCAGAGCCGCCATCCCCGTGCTACGCCGCGCGCTTTATTCCAAGGATGTTTTTTTGCAGGGGAAGGCCATTCTGGCCCTGGGAAAGCTTCAGGACCGCTCGTCTTTACCCGAGATACTGGCGATTTTTCGGGTTTCAGAAAATCCGCGAATTCTCATTCATGCCGCCATGGCCTTTGCTGAATACGGGGACCCGGCCCTTCTGGAGCCCATCTTTGAAAAACTGGCTTCTGGCGATATTTTTCCTCAGGCTACCGAGGAGCTCCTTTATGCTGCAAGCGAAATTGGCGGCTGCGAGGAACTGTTTTACGCTGTATACCGCCTTTTCAAGAAAAATCCCGAAGAGGCATATTACGAACTGCTCAACCGGGTTGAGGAAAGCGAGGTCTTATACGGGGAGGAAAAAAGTCTCTGGCGGGAACTGTTTGAAAACCTCCTGAATCGAAAACAGGCAAAGTTGCATCTGGAAAAACTGTTTCAGCAATTTCTGGCGAAAGAGACGGAGGTTATCCGGTCTTTGTGGCATATCTGGCAGCGTTGTTTTGCACCGGCAAAAAAGGTGGATGACCGTGTTCTGATCACTTTTTTGATTATTCTGTTTTGTCAGAGACAGAGAGCATTCCAGTAAAAAATAAATTTAGGATAGGGCCTTCGCGAAATAGAGGCGGATCTTTTTTGTAGGCAAGAGCCAGTAACCGTTAGCGGATATGATGAGCCAGATAGGTGGCGAGCGCAAAGAAGCGGAGGGCCTCCATCCATTCTGCGGAGACAAACTCGACAGTTCTTGGTCCAGTCTGTTTGGCACCCGGTATCAGTGCGGTGCGAATGGCGGCTTCCTCTTCCACAAAATCTAGGGTAAAGCGGAAGGGCCGTTCCGGAAGATAGGGGTCGAACTGGTCGAAGCGTTCCAGGGCCCGACGGACGCCTTCACGGATGAACTTTCGGGCGAGATGGGGATGGATATTTTTTGCCGCTTTTCCAACACCTTCTTTGACAGTGACATACTCGCGCATGCCAAGGAGCTCTTTGGCCTGTTCGATGATTGCCCTGTCACCGGAAACGAACACCACAGGTACGCGAAAATATCCGGCAATAGCGGCATTGATGCCCAGTTCAGGCACGGGCCGTCCGTTCAGAGAAACGTTGTAGAGCCGTCGGGTAATGGTGTGTTGCAGAATGCCGTTCTCACTTCCGATGCGCGCGTGATAGCCCACAAAGATAGCCGCGTCGAACGATTCATCAATTCCTTCCATCATCATAAGAGGACCGCCCGACCAGCCTCGGATTAGTATGGCTCTTTCATGGAGTTCGTCCGGCAGCAGGTTACAAGCAGTTCCATGGGCATCGCGAACGAAAATTTGCTCGGCGCCCGCATCCAGGGCTCCCTGGATGGCCGCATTGGCTTCTTGCGTCATCAGCTTCCGGAAATGGCCATATTCCGGCTGGCTGGCACTCACTTCATCCCAGCGGATGACGCCACAAACGCCTTCCATGTCTACAGAAATGAAAACCTTCTTGGGACGGTTTGTCTTTTTTAGCATTTTTTTCTCCACTTTAGCTGGCAAATCTTATGAATTTCTCGAAAATTTTTCAACCGAGATATTTCTGGGAGCAGCTTTGGGGAAAATGAGAGTGGAAACCGGAGCCTGGAAAGGCCGTAGATCAGAGATATATCTGGTGGAGCGGCAAAACGGGGCAAAACCGTCAGGAGGGAACCATGCGGAAATACGGGATGCTCTTTTTTCCTTTTATGGTGTCTGTTATTTTTCTGGCAGGATGCACGAGGGTCAAAGAACCGTACCGCAGCGAAGGGACGGTCGTACCGGGCCGGTATCTGGTATGGATTCGAAATTACGGTGAAAGCATGTGGATCGGCACGGATTCCGATTCTATTGCAGCGATTATGAGAGAACTGGTCCAAGTAAAAGGCCATGCATGGATTGGGGGAAAAGTGGTGCCGGATGCCTCGCTTCCACATGGATTTTACTTTGATCCCGCCACGGTTTTGATTGCTGAATTCACCGCAGAAGGAATGCAAACCACGATTGCTCAAATTGCGGCCGACCCCCAATATTACGCCACTCACGGGTGGAGCACATCCCGGGCAGAACATGCCTGGTATGTGTGGGGGGAGTTTGTGGAATACCGCAGGAGGTGAATGGATTTGTTGCAACAAGGGCCTTGAAGTCCTGTATCAGGGCCTGGGGGCAGTATCGCAAAAACGAACTGTTTTGTTCTTTTGGTTGGGAAGACGGTTTTTGCGCTCACAAATAAAAGGCCTGCCGGGCAAATTTTTTCCGCGGCAGGCCCAATAAGATCCAGACTGAAGTTCAGGTCTATTTGATCAGAAGCAGTTTTCTTGTGGCCGAGAAAGATCGCGTCTTTCCGCTAAATTCGAGCGTGTAAAAGTAAACACCCGTTGTCGCTTTTTTCCCATCCCGTGTGGTGCCGTCCCACTGGACAGTGTGCCGTCCGGCAGCCACAATGCCCTGTTCAAGAATTTTAACAGTTCTGCCCCGGAGGTCCACAATCTTCAATATTACCCTTCCCGATTCGGGCAGATGATAGACGATCCGCGTTGAAGGATTGAACGGGTTGGGGTAATTCTGCAACAGGGTAAATTCTTCGGGGAGAGTTTGGGGCGTTTCTTTTACGTCGGTCCGAGAGCCAATGGCAAACCAGTAAGGCCGCTGAGCTTCTGCGACATAAGGGATGGGATCGCCTGACGCTTGAATGCGGTTGGCCTGCAGCGGCATAAAATACAGATTTGGAATGCCCAGCGCATCCTTCTGTTCAAAAATCAGATACTGGTCATCCACAGAATAACGGGCATAACTGATGGAGGACCCATTATTGTAAATCTGCCCCACCTGATTGTTGAAAATGTCGTACGCGAGGATGACCACAAATCCTTGGTTTTGGTCAACATAATCAAACACAATAAAGTTGTCATTGCGTTCGGAGAAGGATGGATTCCCGACACTGATTCCTTCTGGCTGAGGAGGAAACAGAGAATGGATGATTCCGTTCTGCAGATCAAGAACGCTAATGGTCCAGAATTCAAGCGGATTGCCGGTGGCCCGGTTGACCCGGTTGAATACGTCAAAGATGAGGAACTGCCCAGTAATGTTCCAGTCCAGCGCATCGGCATAGACGGCCGTGTAAGATTTGGTTCCTTCCGACGTAGGCGTGTAGATGTGTACCGCAAAGCTCTGATTAGGGTCGGCAAGGTCAAAGATGTAGATCAATGAATCTTCGTAGACGGTTGTAGTGGCCAGATAGCGGCCGTTCGGGGAAATGGCAATTGATTTCCAGATTCCGTTGTTGGAAATCACAGCTTCGCCCTGGCCTGTGATCATGCGAATGTAGTTGGCCTGGTCAATGAAAAAGAGGGCTGAACCGTTTTCGGTGACGGTAATGGGATTGCCGGTTCTGGTGTAAACTTGGGTGGTACTCAGCTGAACAATGTCATCCTGGGTCTGGATGACCGGCCGTACCATGTACAGGCTGTTGTCGTACGATGTTCCATTGATGGCGGCAATCCATTCCTCGCCGGATACGGGCGGCAGATCCTGAGGTGGTGGAGTGCCCTGGTTTCCGGTGATGCCAACCGCGTCGTAAGCGGCTTTGACGGCATTGACGTCTGCATCGGTGAATTTGCCCTGATTCTTCAGATCTTCGGCCGCCTGGATGGCACCCAGCCTCATGTCCACGAAATTTGCCTGTGAATTCAGGTAACGTGCCTCCATAACCCGGTAGAAAAGCTGGCCCGTTTTGGGTCGGCCAATGGCCTGAGCTATCCGGTACGCCGCATGGTTCGGAATTCCAGAATTGATGTGGACACCACCGTTGTCCTGCGAGATGTCGAGGTTCACGTATTCGTTCATATGGGAAGGCTGCCAGCTGTAATCGTTTGGTCCGGAGCCGCCATTGTGCGGGTCCGACATACTTCGCATCGCGCCGGTTGGAAAAGAATTGAGGTTCTTAATAATATCCTCGCCCAGAAGCCAGTCTTCGTCATCCACCATAACGCCGAAAACGTCGGCCAGAGATTCGTTCAATGCGCCGGACTGAAATTTGTACTCGAGTCCCACGGTGTGTTCCACAACGCCGTGCGTCATTTCGTGAGCCGCCACGTCAAGGGCACCGGCCAGGGGTTTGAACATCGTGTTGCCATCCCCGTATGCCATTACCCGCCCGTTCCAGAACGCATTATCCATTGGTTGGCCGTCACGGGTAACGTGGATGATGGAAATAAGGGTTGTGCCCTTGTCATCAATCCCTTTCCGGCCAAACGTGGAATAGTAATAGTCAAACACTTTTCCCATGTTGTAATGTGCCGAGACGGCGACTGGATCGTTCCAGGTGTTGTTTTGCGAAGCCACATAATAAATGGTGGTTTTTTCGTTAAGATCGCTGTTCCTCGCGTCAAATGTGACAAGCCCGCCTTTCGCTTCTTCTATCGGTTTTGGCTGATTGGCTTGCCAGATCGGTTTGGTGGCGTCGATCATGTAGTAGACACCGCTGCTCAGGTACACATTGATGGTGCGCGAGACACCGTTGAGATCGGTGGCCGTGGCCGTGACGGGGCCATCGTAAGCTGTCGTGTTGTATTTCTCCAGAATTTCGCCGGTTCTGGCGTCGATAAAATAGCGCCAGTGATCGCGGAAATTGGGCCGGATTTCTACCTTCCAGGCCAGGTGAAAGGTGCCGGATTCACCCTTGCGCCAGATCACCAGCTCCGCCGTAGGTCCCGAGTATTCCAGCAGTTTCTTCATGCCAGGAGAGAGTTCCTCCACTGGCTGCGTTCTTTCGAGGTCCATTCGGGCGAAATCCTTTGCATCTGTTCCGGAAAGTTTAAAATCGGTTACGTCGATTTCCGTGGGAGTCGGCTTGTGCCGTGTGTTAATGGCGTATAGAATGCCATCCTTGTTCAGGTGGGCGGTGAGTTCGCCGCCCCACACCGGAACACCGCGGTAGATCTGGCGGTATACCATGTGACGGTACCCGAAACGGTCAAGGATCTCTTCATCCAGTACCAGTTCTTTTAGCGGGTCTTCCAATCTAAAAAGAGATTGGTTCGTCTGGATGAACGTCAGAGGATCTTTGAAAATTTGGGCTTTAGCCAAACGTTTTCCGTTTAGAGGGATTGCAATGAAGCGGGGGATCGGTTCCTGATGGCGGTACCAAATGTGCAGAGGCGGTTCATTGGACTGAGGACGAACGATTGCGTTCAGCGGAATGTTCCGCTTGCTGAGGGTTGGAAGGATCGTCCCAAGTGGTGAAAGGCGAACCGGTTTGGCAAGAACCGGAGGAGCCGGGTCCATTTGATCGCGGATTCGTTCCGCCAGGCGTACCAGTTCGGCTTTGCTGAGTTTTCTGATACTGGTAGTTTGGAGCTTTGCTTGTTTTCCGTGCCTGTAAGGCAGTGCCTGTGAAGAATTTGTTAAGAGAAAGAGAGCCGTTACAGCGAAAAAAAGATGAAACAACTTCTTCATAGTTCACCTCCGGGATTTGGGGTTAGATTAGCGGGTTGTTGCATCCAGAAAAGTACGAACCCTCCGATACCAGCGGTAGAATGCAACCGGGAGGATTTTCTTTCCAACGGATGGGGTCCACGTCCACATAAAGCGTTTTTCATCTTGCCAGTAAATCACAGTTTCGCTCATGTTTCCGGGCTT
>MTOL01000472.1 GCA_002011685.1 Deferribacteres bacterium JdFR-76 | reverse complement strand
CCAACATCCAGAACGGTCCGGTAATTCCTGGCCCTGCAGGCCTCAATCACCCACTCTACAAGGGTTTCCGTTTCGGGCCGCGGGCACAGCACATGCCGGTTTACCTTAAACTCCAATCCCATAAATTCCGCTTTTTCAAGAATATACTGCAGCGGTTCGCGGCGGAGGCGCCTCCGGGTTAGCTCCCGGAAACGGTTCAGTTCATCGGGAGAGATGGGCCGGTCAAAATTCAAGTAAAGCTGAATGCGGTCCATCCCAATTGCTTTGCCCAGCAACAGTTCGGCATTCAGGCGCGGCGATTCGATCCCGTTCCGCTCAAACAGCTCCGCCGCTTTTTTCAGAAGTTCCATCAGCTTCCAGCGCCTGCCCGCTGTACCAGATTCCATGGTCCCGGAAGGGATCTGCTGGCGAAAGGTGCTCATCCCGCCTGTCTCAGCTGTTCCGTCTGATGGGCAATTTGCAGCTGTTCAATCAGCTCATCCAGATCCCCATCGAGGATCTGGTCCAGTTTGTACAGGGTCAGATTGATCCGGTGGTCCGTTACCCGGTTCTGAGGAAAATTGAAGGTTCGGATTTTGGCGCTCCGGTCACCGGTGCTGACCATAGCCCGGCGGGCCGCGGCGATTTTGGCCTGTTCTTCTTCTCGCTTTTTGGCCAGCAAGCGGGCCCGGAGAATTTTCATGGCCTTGGCTTTGTTTTTATGCTGGGACTTTTCGTCCTGACAGGAAACCACGATGCCGGTCGGGATGTGCGTGATACGCACAGCCGATTCCACCTTGTTTACATTCTGTCCCCCGGGACCCGATGCCCGGAACAGATCGATGCGCAGATCCTTTGGATCGATTTCCACATCCACCTCCTCCGCTTCCGGCAATACCGCCACCGACACAGCCGAGGTATGAATGCGGCCACCGGACTCGGTAATGGGAATCCGCTGCACCCGGTGCACGCCGCCCTCAAACTTCAGCTTGCTGTAAACATCTTTCCCCTTGATGCTGAAGATGATTTCTTTGTAACCACCGATCTCCTGCGGATGGGCGTCCAGCACCTCGATCGTCCATCCCTGTCGCTCGGCGTAACGGGAATACATGCGGAACAGATCACCGGCAAACAGACCGGCCTCATCGCCCCCCGTACCAGCACGGATCTCCATGATGATGTTTTTGCCATCCAGCGGATCCTTGGGGATCAGCATCAGCTTTAGCTTTTTTTCCAGGCTCTCCTTCTTTTCGCGCAGTTCCTCCAGTTCCATTTCCGCCAGTTCCTTCAGCTCCGGATCGGATTCGTGTTCCAGAATCTGGCGGTCCTCTTCCAACCGCTCAACCACATCTCGGTACTCCCGGAAGGTTTTCACCAGCGGAGCCAGTTCAGCTTCTTCCTTGGACAGGTCCCGGTACCGCTGGATATCGCTTACGATGTCCGGATTTCCCAGATCCTCCAGGATTTTCTCGTATTTTTTTTCAATTTCTTCCAGTTTCTCGAACATGATTGGCCTCTATGATTTCAATGGGTTGGGAAAAATCTTCCGAAACGGCTGCCTGCAAAGCCGCAATGGCTACTTCCACCTGATCGTCTGTGGGTTCGCGGGTGGTAATCCGCTGCAGCCAGAGACCCGGCGCCACCAGCCACGAAAAGACTGGCACATGGCTGTATTTGCCCGAAAGGCGGATCAGCTCGTACGAAATCCCTCCGATCAGCGGGACAAATAGCAGGCGTATCAGGCGGTCCTCCAGCCCTTCGGGCCGTCCCAGGAAAATAAAAACCAGTACGCTTACAACCATCACAAACAGCAGAAAGCTTGTCCCGCAACGCGGATGAAGGGTGGAAAACTTCTGAGCGTTGGGAACGGAAAGATCCAGTCCGTTCTCGAAAGCGAAAATACTTTTGTGTTCGGCACCGTGGTACTGAAAAATCCGGCGGATATCCTTCAGCATGGTTATGGCAAACAGATAGGCCAGAAAGATCAGCAACCGGATACCGCCGTCCACCACGTTGAACCAGAAACCGTTTTGCACACCCAGCCACTCTGTTAAAATCAACGGCAGGTAGAAAAACAGCCCCAGGGCCAGAGCAAAGGCTACCCCAATAGTCACCGCCATCCGGACGGCGGCAAATTTCCCCTTTGCCGGGCCTTTTTGAGCGGTTTTTTCTTTGCTGTCCTCTTCCAGCGCCACATCACCGGAAAAAGAGAGCGCCCGAATTCCGAGCACGACCGTCTCAAAGAGGACAATTGCACCGCGAATAAGCGGAACATTAAGCCAGCGGTAGCGCTGGGTCAGCGATTGGTAAGGTTCCTTTTTAATGAGGATCTCTCCGCTTGGTTTGCGCACCGCTACAGCAACCGCATGCGGTGATCGCATCATCACACCTTCGATGACCGCCTGCCCCCCAACCTGAACGGTACCGTTTTGTTCCTTCATATTCATCTTGAGCAGTCCAAATACAAAAAAACGGAATACGCAGCCCGACGGACCGCATGATTCCGTTTTTCTATGATCAAATGCCAGCTATTTCTTGTTATTTTGCAGATTGTATTTTCGCAGGAATTTCTCGACGCGCCCGGCGGTATCCACCAGCTTCTGCTTACCGGTAAAAAACGGGTGGCAGTTGGAGCAGATCTCAACGCGAATGTTCCCTACCGTTGAGCGGGTCACAAACGTATTCCCGCACGCACAGGAAACTGTCGCAATTTTGTACTCCGGATGAATTCCCTTCTTCAACGCTCGTCTCCTTTCCTTGCTTGCTCAAAAATCCAGAGCCTAAATTTATATGATTTTTCCCCGTTTTGCAAATAAAATCAAATTTTCCAATAATTTCTTACGCCCCGCTCATGGACATGAGAAATTCTTTGTTGTCCTTTGTCCGTTTCATCCGCTCCACCAGGAATTCAATGGCCTCCTGGGGGTTAAAATCGCTGAGGAATTTGCGCAGGATCCATACCCGGTTCAATGTCCATTCATCCAGCAGCAGTTCTTCCTTGCGCGTACCGGACCGGTTGATGTCGATAGCCGGGAAGATCCGTTTGTCTGCCAGATCCCGGTCCAGAACCAGCTCCATGTTACCGGTTCCCTTGAATTCTTCGAAGATCACCTCGTCCATGCGGCTGCCGGTATCAATCAGCGCTGTAGCAATAATGGTCAAGCTTCCGCCCTCTTCCACATTCCGGGCTGCGCCGAAAAACCGTTTGGGCCACTGGAGCGCGTTGGCATCCACACCGCCAGACAGAATCTTTCCGCTGTGCGGCACAATGGCGTTGTTGGCCCGGGCCAGGCGCGTCAGACTGTCCAGCAGGATGACCACGTCATGGCCGTATTCTACCAGCCGCTTGGCTTTTTCCAGCACCATACCCGCCACGTGGATGTGACGGTCCGGCGGTTCGTCAAAGGTAGAGCTGATAACTTCCGCATCCACCGAACGCTTCATATCCGTGACCTCTTCCGGCCGCTCGTCGATCAAAAGAACAATCAGGTACACTTCCGGGTGGTTGCGGGTAATGGCATTTGCGATCTTTTGCAGCAGCGTGGTTTTGCCCGTTTTCGGCTGAGCCACAATCATTCCGCGCTGTCCTTTCCCGATGGGAGCCAGAATATCGATGATCCGCGTAGAAAAATCCTTCGGGTCGTATTCCAGCTGGAGCTTCTCCATCGGGTAGAGCGGCGTAAGGTTATCAAAAATGATTTTATCCTTTGCCTCTTCCGGATTTTCGTAGTTAACCGCCTCTACCTTCAGAAGGGCGAAGAAACGCTCATTTTCCTTGGGGGGCCGGATCTGCCCGGAAACGATGTCTCCGGTACGCAGACTGAACCGCTTGATCTGCGAAGGCGACACGTAGATGTCATCCGGACCGGGCAGGTAGTTATAATCTGCTGATCGCAGGAACCCGTAGCCATCCGGGAGAACCTCCAGGACGCCTTCCGCGAAGATCAGCCCTTCTTTTTTGGTCTGTTCCTCCAGGATCTTGAAGATCAGCTCTTGCTTCGACATGCTGGCCGGATCTTCGATGTTCAGTTCCTGTGCCAGCTTAGTCAATTCGGGAATCTTCAACGCCTTTAATTCTGCAATTTCCATGGCTTGTACCCTTTGCTTTGTTTTTTACATGAAACCCACTTCACCAGAATCCCTTCAGCACACCCTCAAAAATAGCGCACTTTCTATTGTTTAGTACGGGATAAAACGCAACGTGAGATTAGTATTTTTTTATAGCTATGCAGGCATACCGATTTGATTATCGACGTGTGCAGGAAATATCTTTACCCGCACCTCCTTTCACCATCCCGTTCGGCAACACGCATCACAATCTGCAAACCCTACCATTTTTCTCTTTGAACAATCATAACCGTCAAGTTATTTCCGAAAATCTCCGGGAGCTATTGCGGGATCTTTTTTTCATCAACGATTCTTTCCCCAGAATGTTCCAAACTGCCCCTTCTATACCTCACGCACCGATATTCTCTGTTCCGTTTGAGCATCAAAAAAATGAGCGGCCTTGATATCAAAATACACGCTAATCTGGTCTCCAATGCCCGCCCCGTCGAACTCCGCTGTCCGGCAGACAAAGGTCTTCCCCCCGGTATTCAGATAGACAAAATACTCCGACCCCATGGGTTCCACCACATCAACGCGTGCCTCCACCGGCCCCAGCCAGCTGCCGCCTTCCGGGACCTTCCCGGTTCGTACATTCTCAGGCCGGATTCCAAAGATCACTTCCTGACCGGCCCGTTCCCCAAGATCAGCCGCCAGCGGTTCCGGCAGCCGGAGCGAAAAACCCTCATGAATCAGACGCAGTCCGTTTTCCCGCGCCACCTGGCAGTGGAAAAAATTCATGGAAGGGGAACCGATAAAACCAGCCACAAACAGGTTTTTTGGATTCCGGTAAAGCTGAAGCGGCGTATCAATTTGCTGGACTTTTCCGTCCTTCATCACAACAATCCGGTCGCCCATGGTCATCGCTTCCACCTGATCATGTGTCACGTAGATCATGGTGGTTTCCAGCCGCTTGTGAAGCTTGATAATTTCCGTGCGCATCTGCACCCGCAACTTGGCGTCCAGATTGGACAGCGGCTCATCAAAAAGAAAGACCTTTGGTTTGCGCACGATGGCACGTCCCACAGCGACACGCTGGCGCTGTCCCCCCGAAAGTTCCTTCGGTTTCCGGTCCAGCAAATCTTTCAAACCGAGAATATCCGCCGCTTCGTATACCCTCCTACGGATTTCCTCTTTCGGATATTTGCGCAGTTTCAGCCCGAAGGCCATGTTGTCATAAACCGTCATGTGCGGGTAGAGAGCATAGTTTTGAAAGACCATGGCGATGTCGCGGTCTTTGGGCGGGACATCATTTACCAGGCGGCCGTCGATGTAGATCTTACCTTCGGTAACTTCTTCCAATCCGGCAATCATCCGCAGCGTCGTTGATTTTCCACAGCCCGAAGGCCCCACAAGAACCACAAATTCACGGTCCTGAACATCTAGGGTTACGTTGTCCACCGCAATTTGATGTTTGCCAAACCGTTTGGTGACATTTTCCAAGCGTACTTCAGCCATTCTCAGAGAAACGCTCTCCGATCCTTTTCACAAACCCACTAAACGCTTTCAGGAATTATTTCGGGTTTCAAATGAGAGAAAAGAACAAAAAAATCATCTCNTACAAAATTGCCCGACGCAGGAAGTATGTGGGGCCCCGCAGGGCGTTCGTATCANGCACTCATAATTATACATCATCAATTATTCTTTGTCAAGTTTTTTTCACCAGCCGCGCCAAAAATCCATTGTTTTTTCTGCAATAAGTACACAGCGGATTTACCAACTGTGGCGGCTGTCCGGCTGGATCAACATCCGGCTCGTCCGCCTCTCCAGTTCCCCGCCTTTTGGCATCCTTCAGTCTTACTGCTCACACCTGAAGAAATCCAGATGAAGGTGATGCGGAAACACAGAAAACTTTTCCCCCGGATTAATGAACTTCAAATGGGTCCAGCTTGAAATGCCGGTAAACCGAACCGAGCAGAAAATGAGATCCCACAGCCAGAACCAGATCTTCTTCCCCAGCAATTCCCAGAACCTCTTCCACAGCAGCTGGAATGGATTCGGCTACTTTCACGGGCCGGCCAACTGCTGTAATTTCCACAGCCAGCTGATCCGCGTGCAATGCCCGCTCGCTCTCCGGTGTCACCGTCCAGAATGCATCTACATAAGGAGCAATTCGGCGGATCATTTCCGGATAGTTCTTGTCTTCGAGCACACCGAAAATGCAGAACAGACGTTTGTGCGGAAAAATCCTGGCCGCTTGCTCCACAGCCTTTTCCACACTCTGCGGGTTGTGGGCCACATCAAGGACAAAAGCAGGATGCTGGC
>MTOL01000392.1 GCA_002011685.1 Deferribacteres bacterium JdFR-76 | reverse complement strand
CGGATTGCGTGGATCGTCTTCGGGAATGCCAGCTTCAACTTTACCGACCAGATCGGCGCCTACATCGGCCGATTTGGTGTAAATTCCCCCTCCAACCCTGGCAAAAAGGGCGATTGAACTGGCTCCCATCGCAAATCCGTTTATGACAACGGGATCTTTGAAAATGAGGTAATAGATGGAGAGTCCCAGGAGGCCCAGGCTTGCCACCGCCATACCCATAACCGCGCCGCCGCTAAAGGCAACCATCAAGGCCCGGTCCTGGCCTTCTGTGGCTGCCTGCGTTGTGCGTACGTTTGCTCGCGTGGCAGCGTTCATGCCGATGTATCCGGCCAGCATTGAGCAGAGCCCCCCGGTCACAAATGCGATGGCGGTATAAATCCCGATGGCCAACCACAGAACCACGAAAACGGCCAGCAGGAAAAAGACGAGTGTGCGATATTCCCGGTTCAAGAAAGCCATCGCCCCCCGGTGAATCATCTCTGAAATTTCCTGCATGGTTTCGTTCCCGGCGGGCTGACGGCGAACATAATAGAAAAGGTAAATGGCAAAGAGTAACCCCAGTACGCCCACAACCGGTGCCCAGTTGACAATACCCATTCAACCTCCTTTCCGTTTAATTCAGAACCAGTTTCTCCAACCCCCGCCAGAAAGGCGCAATAATATAGCCAATATTGCGTTGATTTTCAAGGCATTATTTTTTGTTTTTCTTAAAGATATGAGATTATTACGCCAATTTTTCCCATGTTTAAGGGAAGTGCAGCCGGCGTTCCATCCGGATTATTTTTGCAGCAGCAAGTGGAAGGGACTGTACGCCTTTTTCTCATAGGGCCCGGAGAAAGAAAGGCCGATTTCGAACAGGTCCGAATTTCCACATAAGAATCTATCAAAGGATTAGCCGTTTTCCATCGGACGTTCGGCGGCTGTCTTGGGTTGGGGAGTTCTTACTGGGATGGTTAGTCAATGAATTACTTTGGAGAAGCGGAAACGGCGTGCTGTGATAGAAGCGTAAATGCCGGGATGTCGGGAGAGTCCTTTTCATCAGTACCGTCTATGAACGGGTTTTTCCTGGCCGGGTGAGTATGCTCACCAACCAGATTGCAACCGAAGCAAGGACGAACGCTGGCACCAGTTCGTAAATCTGTTGTTTAAGAAAAGGAATCCGGTTCCAGACGATAATGCTAACTGTCCCGGTGATCATCCCGGCAATGATCCCCGCACGTGTGGTTTTTTTCCAGTAAAGAGAAAAGAGGATTCCCGGGCCGAATGCGGCTCCTAACCCACCCCAGGCAAACAGGACAAGCCAAAATACCAGTTGAGACGCCAGGCTTCCGAGAATGAGAGCGAGGACGACAACGAGGAAAACCACAGTTCGGCTGTAAAGCACCAGCCGCGTCGGATTAATTTCTTCGCCTCGACGAAGGATCCGCTGATACACATCGCGGATGATGCTGGATGCAGCCACCAAAAGCTGAGAATCGGCGGTGGACATGATGGCCGCAAAAATGGAGGCTACGATCAGTCCGAATAAAATGGGGTGGACATGCTGCTGAGCCAGATAGGGATACAGGTTTTCCGGATCGGCTCCGGGAATCATTTCTGGCTGGGGGTAAAGCACTCTGCCCACCAGTCCGATGAAGATGGCACCCCAGGCCATCACAACGTTGGCAATGGTACCTGTAATGGCCGAATGGCGCAGATGATCAGGATTGTCAATGGACATGTAGCGAACCAATATATGAGGATTTCCCGGAGAGCCCAATCCGATACCCAAAAAGCCAAGAAACCCACCGAAACTGATGGCAAATGGATCAACATGGGACGGGGACAGCTGCTGTAAGGTGTCCATCATCTGCTCAAAACCGCCAAACTGAACGATGGCGATGATGGGAAGAGCCACCAGTGAAAAGATCATAAACAGCGCCTGGATAAAATCGGTGAGGGAAACGGCCAGGAACCCCCCCAGTAGCGTATAAACGAGCACAATAGTGGCAGTAATCAGCACTCCGGTTGTGTTGGATAGGCCAAAACTGGCTGCGAACGTTTTCCCTCCAGCCGTGAACTGAGCTGCGACATAAGCAATCATGAAAATGGTAATGATTAAAACAGAAAGCCCCCGTAGCAGGTGCAGTGGGTCCCCAAACCGTGCCGCGAAAAAATCCGGGATGGTAATGCTATCCATCCTTTCAGTATATTCGCGCAAACGACGCCCCACGGTAAGGAAAAGGAAAAGTTCTACAACGATGTAGCCGACAACAGCCCAAACGGCTGAACAGCCGCGGACGTAGGCCATTCCGCTCACACCGAGCAAGAGCCAGGAGGAACGGCCGGAACTGACGGCGCTCAGGGCCACCACATACTGCTTTAATTTCCGGCCGGCAAGGAAGTATTCGGAAATGCCGGTTGAGGAGAAACGGGCGGAATAGATGCCGATTCCTGTTACCAGCAGCAGGTAAAATAGGAAAGCTCCCAGGGCGTACTCATTCACATGAAGCTGTAAGGTTTGAGCCTGCTCCATGTTTTAGCTTCTTCTTTTCCCGTGACGCGTTCCGAACCATATGGCCGATGCGATGATGGCCAGGGGCAAAACAAACAGCACAAAAAACGAACCAGCCGTCATCCTGATCGGGGGTCCTCCAGCTTTCTGTGCTTATTATTCCAGTTTCATTTCACCCTTATCCATAAGCACCCGTTCGGTTCCATCCTTATAAATGATCTTTACGGTTGGATCTTTAACCAGAAAATCGCGATGGGTTTTTGAACGGTTCTTTCCACCGGCCATTTCTTCATTGTTTCCGAAAGCGATATGGATAGTACGGAAGGCCTTCTCGTCTTCCAACAGGTTGCCTGTGATCCGTGCACCCGGGTTCAATCCAATGCCAAATTCTCCGATTATGCTGGCTTCGTTATCCACCGAAAGTAGTTCCTGGAGTTTCGCTTTCAGGGAGGGGTCGTCGCATTCAATAGATGTGATTTTACCCCGTTCAATTTTCAGCGAGACAGGATTGGGAACTGTACCCAGGTCACCTATGGAACCGTCGCAGACCAGAGTCCCATTTGCGCTATCTTCGTGAGGAGCGCACCAGATTTCCCCGGCTGGAAGATTCCCAAAGTGATCTGGGGTGATATGGACATCGGTGGCAAAAGAGCGGTCTTCGATATTCAGGAAAAGGTCCGTACCGGCCGGTGAAAGAATATGGACGGATTGCGCATTTTCAAATGCTTCCATCGCTTTCTGTACCAGGTTCATCATGTAGGTGTAGTCGATGTTCATCGGGCCGTGGAGCATCATATCTTCTGTGATGCCGGGGGCATGGCCCACACGTATGGTCCGCGTGGAGAGGAGGGCTTTAATCCATTTGATTCGAAAAGGAGTTTCTTCGGCCCGAGCAGAAAAGGCATTAATGGCAGCTGTGATTCCGCCAATGCGGGCCATCATTTCGGGAGTAGGTTCTTTTAACGGCCGGCTTTTTTCGTCCAGTTCGATCAGCGTGACCGTGCAGCCGATCTCTTGAGCCGCTTCCGCAAAAGCCTGACCAATCCTCCGTTTTGCCTGGTCTGTAACGACCAGTACACGGTCTTCTGCCGATACGTCCATTACGTGAATCATAGCAGCTTTGGCCGCTTTTATCATCTGTTCCCGTTTTTTCACGGTTCCCTCCTTTCTTAGATGTAGGCAAAAGACGGTTAAGGTCTTTTTGCCAGGGCTTATTGCCCTTCTTTCTGAGCGCCTTTTGCATACCGGTACATATAGATGCACAGTCCGGTAAACAGAAAGATGCTCAGGACTTCGCCAAATGCGGTTTCAGCAATTGGCGTGCCCGCTATTCGCACTTTGAGCGAGTCTCCAAACGCTAAGGTAAGTAGAGCACTGATGACTCCCATGAGGGCCCCACCGGCAATGAATCCGGATGCGATGAGTGTGCCTTTGTCTTTTCGGGCTTTGTTGACTTCTTCGTTTTTGCTGGAATGGGAGACAAGGTGGGAGATCAAACCACCTACCAGCACGGGGGTATTTAATTCGATAGGGAGGTACATTCCCAGTGCGAAGGCCAGAGGCGGCACGCCAATTAATTCCATCGTAATAGCCATGAAAATCCCTGCCAGATAAAGCCCCCAAGGAGCCGCACCGCTTCCAAACAGGACTTTAATGACAGCTGCCATTGCATTGGCTTGCGGCGCCGGCATGGGATTGGGGTGGTCTGGCCCCGGAACAAATCCGTACACTTTGTTTAATAAAAGGATCACGCCCCCTACCACAGAGGCGGCCACCAGTGTTCCCAAAAATTTCCAGCGTTCCTGATTGGCCGGTGTGGCTCCTATCCAGTATCCGATTTTCAGATCCGTGATAAATCCTCCAGCCATGGAGAGGGCTGTGCATACAACCCCGCCGATGATGAGGGCGGAAACCATCCCCGCGGGACCGGAAAGTCCCAGCTTTACCAGGATCACGCTGGAGAGAATCAGGGTCATGAGGGTCATGCCGGAAACGGGATTCACGCCAACAATGGCAATGGCCCGGGCGGCCACCGTGGTGAACAGGAAGCTGATGATGAAGGCGACCAACAAGGCAGCCAGCGCAAAACCCCAAGATTCGACCACCATGGTGCGGAAAAAGATGAAAATAAGAAGCGCTGTCACCAAAATAGCGGAGACGATAAAACCCATAGAAAGATCTCTTTGGGTCCGTTCGGTCTGGCTTTCCGCCACAGTGCCTTTGCCGGAAAAAATTTCGCGAAGCCCCAGCGAAAAAGCCTGCACGATAATTTTTAGGTTCTTTATGATTCCGATAATTCCTGCAGCTGCAATCCCGCCAATTCCAATATGCCGTACGTAACTCCCAAAAATTTGCTCCGGGCTCATCTGTGCAATCGGAATTTCGCCCGGAGAAATGACTGTAGCCGAAATGTGCTGGCCAAAATACCAGATCGCGGGAATCAAAACGAGCCAGGACACAAAGCTACCGGCTGCAATGATGGTAGCATACCGGAGCCCCACAATGTATCCAAGCCCCATTACAGCCGCCCCGGCGTTCAATTTGATGACCAGTTTTGCCTTGTCGGCAAGAGCAGCACCGATGGGCACAACCCGGGTGGATACCACTTCCCTCCAGAGAGCGAGGCTAGCAATGGCGAAGTCGTAAAGCCCACCGACAATGGATGCATTAATTAACACCTTGGCCTGACCTGCACCGCCTTCACCGGCCACCAGAACCTCGGTTGTGGCGGTAGCCTCCGGGAAGGGCAGAAGCCCATGCTGTTCCACGCAAAAATACTTGCGCAGCGGGATCAGGAAAAGAATTCCAAGAAACCCGCCAAATAACGAGGCCAGAAAAACCTGCCAGAACGATGCGTTCAGATTGAGGATGTAAAGTGCCGGAATAGTGAAGATGGCACCAGCGACGATTACTCCGGACGCAGCACCGATCGACTGGATAATTACGTTTTCCAGGATTGAATTCTTCCGTTTGTAGAGGTTGGCAATTCCTACCGCAAGGATGGCGATGGGAATGGCCGCCTCAAATACTTGCCCAATTTTTAATCCCAGGTATGCCGCCGATGCGGTGAAAATCAGGGCCATCAGCAGTCCCCAGCCAACAGAACGCATGGTGACTTCTGGAGGCCATTCCGACGGGGGAACATATGGAACGTAGGTTTCGCCTTCTTTCAGTGGCGTGTACGCATTCTCCGGCAAGCCCTTTACCTTCACTGTAGTTCCCATAATCCCTCCCGATTTCGTGGATGGCATTTGCCAGCAACTGCAGGAATTCTGTTGTGCGCAAGTTGCTTATGAGAAAACCTAACCGGCTGAGAAGGTGGCTGGTTAAAGATTGAGAGACATCTTGCAATAAAGACATCGGAAATGCCGTAATTGCCGTTGCAAATCACTCCGTGCCGTATGAATGGTTGCGTCACTTTTGCCCGATGGTGCCGGAAATTGCGCTCCCAATATAGCGAAACGCAAAATTTTCCGCAAGCGAAAACCTACTGTTTTCTGGAGGAGTGAAATTCAACCCATTTCTGGCAGCGGACAGGAGTCATACCCCCCATTTCCAGGAGAATAAGGGACCGGCCATCAGCGGCAGAGATTGCCGATCGGGGTGCCCCTCTGGGGGCGGTAAGAATCCCTACCGGTTCAAGGTCCGGTGATAGAATGAGAACTGCACCAAGATGGGGAAGGCCCACAAAGAGCCTGCCGGAAGGTCCGGTATGTACGTAGCCGAGCCCGAGATCCGGAATGCGGGCGTCTCTGGAGCGGTAGGAGTGGTTTTTTGTCCTGAACCAGTGATGGACAGTTCCTTCGGTTCGGCAAGCGATGTAGACGTGGTGGCCATTCCGGCTTACAGCAATATTGTTCGGGGTATGAATCCGTTTGAAGCGNATTTCCACCTTGTTTTGT
>MTOL01000077.1 GCA_002011685.1 Deferribacteres bacterium JdFR-76 | reverse complement strand
CCTTCCCGTTCGTTCCGGCGAATCCCGGACCCATCCTCTTTTTCTCTTGCTCACCGGACTACGGTAATTTTTACTTTTTGAAGATCATTCCTGCTTTTCAAAATCAGAAAATATACCCCGCTCGCCACGTTCCTCCCAGATCGATCCAGTCCGTACCACTGGTAGCGGTGTACGCCCGAAGCCAACGTACCCAGATTTACCTTCTGCACCAGTCGGCCAAGAATGTCATAGATAGAAAGCACCACTGGCGCTGTTTCCGCAAGCCGGAACTGCAGTACCAGACCCTGCGGCGTGTTGCGCAAATCCAGCGGATTGGGAAACACTTCTTCCAGTCGAAAAGTAATCGCAACCGGCGCAGACGGTCCGGGCGAGTCCACTCCAGTGGCAATGGGTTCGCCGGCCAGGGCCGGCCAGGGCAAAATAGCTGTAGAGGTCCGCCGTGGTAACGGTAACCACATCCCGGCTGGTATCGACCTCCGCGGACTGAATCGGCACCCATCGGTTGCTCTCTTCATCCCAGGCCATTACCCGGATGGTATGCTCTCCCCAGCCCATCTGGCGGATTTCGTCCGGGTCGTAGTGAAACTGAAGTTGCAGCGCCCGGTTGAAACGCATCATGCCGTGGTGCATTCCCATTCCGCCGCCAGCGAACATCATACGGCTGCCTGAGGGATCGTACAGATTGAGGTAGAAGCCCATGACAAACATGCTGTCAGGGCCCGCCGGAAGAAACATGGGATGCACCTGCTCAAACTGGACAAACACAGAATCGGGGAACCCGGGCTGTCCCATCATGCCTCCCATCATGGCGCCGGGCGCAAAGCCGATACGCGAAAGACTATCCAGCGAACAGACAACCCAGGTGGTATCACCGGCACTGCGGTGAACCCATGCACCGGCCCAGGGNGGTGCCCCATACGCCGGCCGCCAGGTTTGCCCGTTGAGTTCATACACCATGATGGCCGAAAAACCAAGCATCCCTGTGTGAACACCACCGCGTATGGTGATGGAATCGCCAGCGGTTGGCCTTTTCAATCCTGACTCCGGCTGATACCACGGCGGTCCAAAAATCAGCAGATAATCTGCCAGGGTGTCGCCATCGGTATCCAGAAAATAGTGCGGGTAAAAATAGGTGGTATCCACAAGAACCCAGCCGGAGACTTCCACCGTTTGCAGCGAATCGGCCCAGAACCCCATCGGGTGCCAGCCATGCTCCGTAACCTCAATGGGTTCCCGCCATTTCTGGCCGTTTACGGTAAACACGATCAGTACCGGTAACAGGCCTTCATCCACACGCTGGCCCGAAACTTCTACGGTATCGCCGCTGGCAGGCCGGACTGCACCGCCCGGTGGCTGGTACCAGTGCGGGCCGAACATCAGCCTAACATCGCCTATTCCGTCCCCATCGGTATCCAGGTAATAGACCGGATGCATGACGCTGGAATCTACGATCACTGTTCCCGTCAGCGTAATCACTTCCAGGCTGTCCGGCCACCCCTGATGCCCGCCGCTCATTCCATGCATCATTCCGCCCTGAGCAGCCGCCGTGGAAGAAATCCCGGCCCCGGCGGCCGCGGCAATCAGGCCGGCCAGTGCTGCGTTCCATATCCATTTTTTCAATACTCGCATGCTCTGTATCCTTTCGTTTGGTAATTTCCACCCTAAACCGACATCCATCCATTCCTGTCCGGCGTGCCTTTCAGCTGCGGCGCACCCCGCTGAACAATCCGCACCATCACGGGCATTAGCGCTTTTTTCTGCCCAAACCATCGGTTCAGCCCCCAGATCAGCAGGAATCCCAGAAAGATCCCAGCCAGACCGCCCGCGGCTCCGGCAAACTCCGAATGCCCCCACAGATATCCCGCTAAGTATCCTGCAATCAGCAAAATAATGGGCAGAATAAACACCGCGAAGGCCGAAAAAATGCGGCTTGATTCCCGGTACTCGATCTCCACCTGATCACCGACCCGGGCGTGCAGATTGTTGGGAATCTTCAGTGTGCGCGAAACCCCACTGCCGGCGGTACACACAAAACGGGCTCCGCAGCGGCTGCAGTGACTCCCGCCCTCCAGCAAGACTTCGGCCTGGTCTCCATCCACAGACCGGATCCAGCCAACTTCCCGTGCCATTGTTTCCACCTCCCGCGCATCGTCTTTCACAGCGCCTTTTCGCCGATAGCCCCCGTGCGGATCTGGATGGCCATCTCCACCGAGCTAACATAAATCAGGCCGTCACCGGGCCGCCCTGTGTAGGCTGCCTGCCGGATGATTTCCACCACCTCATGAACCCGTTCGTCCGGACAGACAATTTCCAGTTTTGCCACATTGGAGAACTTTTCCACGCAGCGAATGGAGTACTTCCGGGCACTGGGATCTGCCAGGCGTCCGATGCCCATCACATCGATCAGTGTCATGCCCTTGATGCCGGCCTGTTCCAGGGCCTGCACCACTTCTTCTGCCTTCTGGCAGCGGATGTATGCCTTTACTTCTTTCATGGCCACCTCCAGATTTGATTCTTTCAACTCCGCGCAGGGAGCCCCGCCAGCCGGCAGAGCCCCCCTCGCGGTGGAATCGCACCGTCCGTCAACTATGCACTTTCAGATTCTGCATCTTCTCCAGCAATTTCGCGCTGAATCCGCTTTACTTCAAACGTCTTCCACAGGAAGTAAATGGCCGGGATCACCACCAGGCTGAGAATGGTGGTGGAAACCATACCTCCCACCATAGGCGCCGCGATACGCTTCATCACCTGGGATCCGGTCCCATGGCCCCACATAATCGGCAGCAACCCCGCAATAATAGCCGTCACCGTCATGAAGATCGGCCGCAGCCGCAGCGCTGAACCGCTGAAGACTGCTTCCCTCAGATCTTCCAACGACCGCATCTTGCCGTGCAGCACCCGATCGTAAAAGGCACGGTCCAGATATGTGAGCATGATTACGCCAATTTCCGCTGCCACACCGGCCAGAGCAATAAACCCAACGCCCGCCGCCACGCTAAAATTGTAGCCCAGAATGTAGAGAAACCAGATGCCCCCCACCAGGGCAAAGGGCAGCGATAGCATGACAATCAGGCTCTCCGTCACGTTTTTGAAGTTGAAGAAAAGCAGCAGAAAAATAATAATCAGCGTGATGGGCACCACAATCCGCAGCCGCTGCTGCGCGCGCTGCATGTACTCGTACTGTCCGCTCCAGACAATGCTGTACCCTTCCGGAAAATCTACCTGTTCCTCGACTGCTTTTTTGGCCATTTTCACGTACGATCCCACGTCTATGCCGCGCAGGTCTACATACAGCCAGGCGGTTTTCCGGGCATTTTCGCTTTTGATCACCGGCGGCCCCTTCTTGATCTCCATATCGGCCACGTAACTCAGCGGAATCTGGGCACCGGTTGGGGTCGGAATCAGCACGCGCTTCAGTGCTTCCAAGTTATCCCGCAGCTCTCGGCTGTAGCGGATATTAACCGGATAGCGTTCCAATCCTTCCACCGTCATGGTTANATTCATTCCACCAATGGCGGACATGATGATGTCCTGCACATCGCCCACTGTTAGCCCATACCGGGCCGCCTCTTCCCGCTTGATTTTGAAGTCCAGGTAATTTCCGCCTACCGTTTTATCCGGAAATACGCTAAGGGTGCCGGGCACCTGTTTTACCACTGCGGCAATTCTCTGCGCCAGGTCGCTGAGGGTCTGCAGATCCGGCCCCATCAGCTTGATGCCCACCGGCGTCTTGATGCCCGTCGACAGCATGTCAATCCGCGTTTTGATGGGCATGGTCCAGGCGTTTGTCAGCCCCGGAAACTGGATGGCTTTATCCAGCTCCTCAATCAGCTTTTCCATGGTCATCCCGGGCCGCCATTCGTCCTCCGGCTTGAGGAGGATGGTGGTTTCGATCATTGAAAGCGGTGCCGGGTCTGTCGCAGATTCCGCCCGGCCAATTTTGCCAAAAACGGATTTCACCTCCGGAAAACTCTTGATGATTTTGTCGGTTTGCTGCAGAATCTCTTTTGCTTTGGTGATGCTGATGCCCGGATCCGTTGTGGGCATGTACAGCAGGTCCCCCTCATTCAGCGGCGGCATGAATTCCGAACCGATTCGGTTCAGTGGGATGATGGTAATCACCAGCACCAAAGCAGCCGCCACCAGCACAATCCATCGGTACTTCAGCACAAAATGACTCACCGGCCGGTACACAGTAATCAGGAACCGGTTGATGGGGTTTTTGTGTTCCGGTGTGATCCGTCCACGGATCCAGTATCCCATGAGTACCGGTACGATGGTGATTGACAGCAAGGCCGCGGCCGCCATGGCATAGGTTTTGGTGAAGGCCAGCGGCTTAAAGAGCCGGCCCTCCTGAGCCTGCAGGCTGAAGACCGGCAGAAAGGAAAGGGTGATGATCAGAAGCGAATAAAACAGGGCCGGTCCCACTTCTTTGGACGCATCGATGATGATCTGCCAGTGGTCTTTTTTCCCTTTGTCCCGTTCGATGTGCTTGTGAGCATTTTCAATCATCACAATGGCAGCATCCACCATCGCCCCAATGGCGATGGCAATGCCGCCCAGAGACATAATATTGGCTGTAATTCCCTGAAAATACATTACCAGAAAGGACAGGAGAATCCCCATTGGCAGCGTGAAGATCGCCACAAAGGCGCTGCGAAAATGCAGCAGGAAGACGATCGTCACCAGTGCCACAATCAGGCTTTCCTCGATCAGTTTGCCCTTGAGGTTTTCGATGGCCCGTTCGATCAGTCCAGAGCGGTCGTACGCGGTGCGGATTTTCACCCCTTCGGGCAACCCTTTTTCCAGTTCTTTTAGTTTTTCCTTTACCAGACGGATGGTTTTGAGCGCATTTTCGCCCCAGCGCATCACCACCACACCGCCGACCACCTCTCCCTCGCCGTTCCATTCAGCCAGACCGCGCCGCAGTTCCGGCCCAATGTGAACATCAGCAATGTCCTTAATGAGAATGGGCGTTCCCTTTTTGTCCACGCCCACCGGGATGTTCTCAATATCCTCTATGGACTTAATGTAGCCCAGCCCGCGGACCATAAATTCGGTCTCGCCCATTTCGATCAGGCGGCCCCCCACGTCGTTGTTGCTGCGTTTGATGGCCATTTTCACCTTGGAAAGCGGTATCCCATACGCCAGCAGCTTATTGGGATCTACTTCCACCTGGTACTGTTTGACAAAACCACCGATGCTGGCCACTTCGGCCACCCCGGGAACACTCATGAGCTCATAGCGCAGGTACCAGTCCTGAATGGACCGCAGCTGTTGCAGGTCGTACTTGTCGCCTCCATCCAGAATGTATTCGTACACCCAGCCCACCCCGGTGGCATCGGGTCCCAGTGTAGGTGTTACTCCGGGTGGCAGCCGGTTCGAAACGTAATTCAAATATTCCAGCACCCGGCTGCGGGCCCAGTAGAGATCCGTGCCATCCTCAAAAATGATGTACACAAAGGACAGTCCAAAGAATGAATACCCCCGCACCACTTTGGCAAACGGCACAGCTAGCATGGCACTGGTGAGCGGGTACGTAACCTGATCCTCCACCACCTGCGGTGCCTGCCCCGGATACTCCGTCAGAATGATCACCTGTACATCGCTCAGATCTGGGATGGCATCTACCGGGGTGTTCAGCATGGCATAAATGCCGCCCAGCGCCGCGATCACCGTAAAAATGATGATCAGAAACCGGTTGTTGACCGACGCCTCTATGATCTTCTCAAGCATTGAAACCCTCCTTCATTTGCCCTTGCGCGGACCTTTGCCAATTCCATCGCATCCCTGTCAACCCTTCCATCCGCTTCAGCTCTTTTTTTTCGTCTGAGCCATTTTTTCTTGCAGCATTTTCTGAATGGCTTCCTGCAGGCGGCTTTCGCTATCCAGCAAGAACTGGGCAGACGTAACCACTTTTTCGCCTTCCAGCAAACCGGAAATAACCCGCAACATGCCGTTGTCGCCTTCTTCACCAATCTTCACTTCGCGCGGCTCAAAGCGTCCGTTCCCCCTCGCCACAAAAACAACGTTGCGCTTGCCAGAACGGATAACCGCTTCGGTGGGAATGGCCAGCACACCCGGCATCGGCCGGGTAAACAGCTTCACACTGGCAAACATTCCCGGTTTCAGTTCAAAATTGGGATTGGGGAACTCCAGACGAACGCGCAGGTCCCGTGTCTTCTCGTTCAGGTACGGATAGATGTACACCACCTTACCGCGGTAGGTTTTTCCGGGAAGGTAGGCCAGCTCGATTTCCGCTTCTTGGCCCACATAAACCCAGGGAGCCTCGTAATCATACACGCTCACGTGAATCCAGATTGTGGACAGATCCGCGATCCGGTATAGCGGCTGGCCCTCTTTTACAAACATCCCTTCCACTGCATTTTTGTGAATCACGACTCCCTTTGCCGGTGCCTTC
>MTOL01000222.1 GCA_002011685.1 Deferribacteres bacterium JdFR-76 | reverse complement strand
GAATTTTCAGGTTTAATGCAGAAAAGCATCGTTGCGGGATCGGACCATGGCACGTTTTTCTGTTAGAAGCCTGGCTTGTTTTTATGTTGATCTGGTGTTGTGTGGCGGGATTGGCGTCGTGGGCAGGTTGCAAAGGGAGTGGATTTATTCGCGGTTGGCGAAAGAATGGGATAGAAGAAAAAAAATTTCATCCCTGAAGAAGACATACTGGAATTTTAATCCGCTGTCTTGAAGCTCTGCGGGACGCGGCTCAGAAAAGTGATTCCGTTTGGTCCTCCTGCGCGGAGAAGCCACGCCCGATTCCGATATTGATCTTCGGGTGGTACGGGAAGGTGAAGTGTCTGCAGGACGTGAAATAGACAGGCTAATCGACATTATTTTTGCTTTGAATAGCAAGCACAATGTGTTGCTCTCGGTTTATGCTATTTCGGAGAACGAGTATCCGCATTTTCAGAGCCCTCTGGTTTTAAATGTGCGCAGAGAGGGTGTCCCTGTATGAGCGAGATTCAGACATTGATGCATCAAACGCCCCGGTTTACGAAAAGCGCCGACATTTTTTTGAAGTGGGATTTACGAATCCGCGGTATCCAGGATTTATTACGCAATGTTCTTCGCGGCTGAAGCTGTTTTATTCGAGAGGGGAATGTCCTTCTCTTCCCTTAGGGCTGTGATAGCAAATTTTGGAAAATTTTTTTGGAGACAGGCATTCTTGATCGGGAATAGGGCGAGGCTTTCAACCGGGCTTTTCAGAGGCGGACGATTGGCGACCATGGTCATACCTCAAAACTTCAAAAGAAGAGCCGGAGAGGTTCGGGAGAATTGCCGCAGGTTTGTCGTAGCGGAAGAGGAATCTCATCTGANTAGAGGCGTAAGCCTTTAAGCTCCTTCGGGCAATTGTTTTTCAGAAAAAATTTTCCATGCCGTTTTTTGGGGAATGCAGAAAGCCGACATTGAAGGAGTCGAGTTATGGAATGGATTGAAAAACCCTCCTTGATTTTGGATGAGAATAGGGTACGAGAAAATATTGCCCGGATGGCAGAAAAGGCGCGGACCGGAAACGTCCAATTTCGGCCGCATTTCAAAACGCATCAGTCGCGTACTGTTGGCCGTTGGTTCCGCGAATTTGGGGTGCAGGCCATTACAGTTTCTTCTGTTGATATGGCCCAATACTTCGCCAACGATGGATGGCAGGATATAACAATCGCTTTTCCAGTTAATTTGCGGCAGATGAAACAGATCAACCAGCTGGCTGAACGAATTCGCCTTCATTTGCTGGTGGACCATCCAGATGCCGTGGAGCATTTGGGGAAAATGCTGGCTCATTCGGTACGCGTCTGGCTGAAAGTGGATGTCGGGTACCGGCGGGCCGGGGTTCTGTGGGAAGACCGGGTTCAGCTGGCGCGCCTGGTGCAAAGCATCCTCCGGCAGGAAAAGATGCACTTTGCCGGGCTACTGAGCCATTTTGGGCATACGTACCAGGCAAGCGGACCGGAGCAGATCCGGAAGATTTACCGTAAAGCGGTTGAACGGATGCGCGTTGCGGCAGATGTCTGCCGAAAAGCCGGTGCGGAAGAAGTGCGGATTTCCATCGGTGATACACCGTCCTGCAGCATCGTGGATGATTTTCTGGAGGTGGACGAAATCCGGCCCGGAAACTTTGTTTTTTATGACTGGGAGCAGCAGCGGCTGGGCAGCTGCACAGATCAGCACATTGCCATGGCCGTGGCCTGCCCCGTGGTTGGGGTTTATCCCGGGCGGTCCGGAGCAGTGATTTACGGAGGCGCCGTCCATTTTGGCAAACAGTTCGCTTTGCTGGAAGATGGCACAAAAGCTTATGGCGTGGCAGCTTCGGAAGGATGGCGGATCACGCCGGAAATGGGCCTGCTGGTTTCTGTATCCCAGGAACATGGGATCGTCCGGCTGGGAAAGGAATGGAAGGACAGAATACGGATTGGAGATGTATTAACATTTTTTCCGGTTCATTCCTGTCTCACAGCAAATAATTTTGCCTGTTATCACACCACCCGTGGCCAGGTCATCGGAAAGTTTCGAAGTTTGTTCAGTGAAATCTGAAAGGGCTGAATTGAGCTGGTGAAATTCCGAAATTGCGGGCGTTTTGATTCAAAACATTCCAGCAGGCGGTCTTTTAGCTGTCAACGAAGCATGACCCGCAAAGGTGAATGCTCTGCAAGAATCAGCCTCCATCATAAAAAATTCAGGGCGTATTTTCTGGTGCGCCGGCTTCATAAGTGCTGCGGATTCTATAAAACGTACCTGAACGGAAGTCGATTTCTTCCAGTTCTCCTTTTTGGGCAAACCGCTGGATGATCTCTTTAAGCTGCTGTATGGAAAGTCCGGTGGCGCGTGTCAGGTTCTCCAGCGAACAGGCGCGGATTTTCAACAATTCCCGCACGGCCTGCTCGGGCCGGTGAGAAAATGCCACTTTCCTGTCCGTGGAAAATTGCACCGCCACTTCGGCCTTGGGACCGAGCATTGTGGCAAGTGTTGTCATGGTTTCGTAAGAAACCGGTTCCGCATGATCTGCTCCGGAAGGCCGGGTGACTGTAGTAATCTGGATTTTATCCGGCCGGATATCCTTTACGGCTTTTTCCAGCGCCTCAAATTCTTCGTAGCTATCGTTCAGTCCTTTGACCAGAAGGATTTCAAGCCAGATTTGTCCGGAATATTCCTGCCGGAATTGCTTCAAGCCAAACAGAATTTTCTCAAGATTCAGCTGTCGGAACGGTCGGTTGATGCGCCGGAATGTATCGGCCCGGGCTGCGTCCAGCGAAGGAAGCACCACATCTGCCTGAAGCAGATCTTTCCGGACTTCCGCCATAAAAAGCGTTGATCCATTGGTAATCACAGCCACGGGGGTATCGGTCATCTCCTTGATAGCAGCAATCATTTTGCCAATGCCCGAGTGAAGCGTGGGTTCACCGGAGCCACTGAAGGTAAAAAAATCCGGACGCGAGCGGTTTTGCGCCAGCCACTCCCGGATCTCCTGCAGGATCTCCTCAGTGGGAATGTATTCTCTGCGTTCGAGGGTCAGGCAGCTGGTCCGGGCGACCTCGCAATAGACACAGTTGAAACTGCACACCTTGCGTGGGATCGGGTCGATGCCCAGTGAGATACCCAGGCGCTGGGAAGGAACCGGTCCAAAAAGATGTTTCATTTGCCGAACTCTCTTTTTGCGTTTCCGTATAATTCTATGGTTCCTGTTTTTCAATAAATGAATTTTTTGCAGGAACTTCCAGCATTTTCCCTGAAGTGCAGCCGGGGAATATGCTTGGATTTAGGGTAAAAATTTCATTATCTTAACTCACAAACAGAAAGGAGCCTGCCATGCGACATCGCAGCGCTGTGTGGATGGTTCTTTTGCTGGTCGCAGTTCTGCCTTTGCTACCCTCCAAAGATGCTTTGGCCCTGCGCTGGCACCGTCACAATCAGCGGATCACGATTTTACGTGCCGGATATTTTGGTCCCAAAGATGCCAAGAGCGGGTTTGTTTTTGGCCTGGGGATGGGAAATGCCGTGGATGAGGTGGTGGATATTGGTGTGAGCATTGATCTGTTCCACCGCGCCTATCAAAAAGATGTACAAATTGCCGAAAGTGTTTCCTCCGGCGGACTCGTGGAGCGGACCGTTCAGCGGATGCTGGACTTTTCCACCACGGCGGTTCCGGTTCTGGGGACAGTTACTCTTAACTTTACGTCAAAGATGCCGTTCCGTTATTTTGTGGGGGCCGGACTGGGATACCTTTTCTTGTGGAATAAAGAGACAAATTACGCTCTGGATGTTTCGGAGCGCCGCTATTACCGCGGTTTTGCCTGGCGTCTGGAAGGCGGTGTGCTCTATCAGCTGGGGTCCCGTTCTGCCCTGATGATTGAGGCCGTGTACGATGGGGCCCGACCCAGGCGGAATGAACACCGGACAGCACAAGGCCTCCCGATCTGGCAGGAGGTCAATTTTTCGGGGTTCGGAGTGCGGATCGGAATCCGCATCGGTGGGTTTTAGCCTAAAAGGAGCACGAAATGGCTACCGTTCAGCTGAAAAAAATTCTATTTCCCACAGATTTTTCCCGGCATGCCAACCAGGCGCTGAAGTATGCGGCAGCTCTGGCGTCCCGCTTTCATGCAGAACTGCATTTGCTGCACGTGATTGTGATGTACGAAGATGACCCGAACAATCCGGATCATCGTTTCCCCGATTTGACGGATACTGCGAAGCAGCTTCATGATCTTGCCAACATCCGACTGGAAGAGAAAGCCCAAGGACTGGCATCGTATCCGTTTCGGGTGGTGCGCGAAACGCGCCGCGCCATGTCTGCTTATCAGGAAATTGTCAGTTACGCAGCAGAGCAATCGGTGGACTTAATTGTCATTGGGACCCACGGGCGCTCAGGACTCAGCCATCTTTTGCTGGGAAGCGTGGCCGAGAAAGTGGTTCGATACGCGCCGTGTCCGGTTCTGACGGTGGGTAGGGAGGCACTCCGCCGGGATACACCGGAGGAGCCAGAGAAAATCCTCATTCCTGTAGACTTCTCGGTCTATTCGGCCCGGGCCCTGCAGTTCGGAGTCTCAGTGGCCGAGACATTTAATTCCAGAATTTTCTTGCTGTACGTTGTGGAGGAACCGGTGTATCCGGCCTTTTATGCTGGCGGTTCGTCCACCATTCTGGAGATGATGGGCAATCTGGGCATCCGTGCCAAGCGGGCAATGTCCCGATTTCTCAAGGATAATGCTCCCACGGAGCGGCCCGTCACAAAGGAGATCCGCGAGGGCCGTCCCGCCTCAGAAATCGTTGATTACGCGGAAGAAATTGGCGCTGACCTTATTGTCATGGGAACACATGGGCTTTCGGGATGGGACCGATTTCTTGTGGGAAGCACAACCGAGCGGGTTATCCGTAAAGCCGGATGCCCTGTACTATCGGTCAAGGTAGATGAGGCTTCTGCCGATTAGGAATGTAGGAACTTTGGGGCGGCAATTTGCCCTGATTTTTATTAACTTGTGTTTTGGTCAAATGACCCCGGCCAATTTCGGGAGTGTCCGTTTAATCGGGGCAAATGCTGGAGAGGGAAGGAGAATCGGCTGACCCATGTATTCCGGCTATGATAGCTACCGTTTTGTTTTGGGAGGGCGACTGACGCCGGGGGTAAAGGCCCTGCTGATTGCCACCGGTGGGGTTTACCTGCTCCAGCTGATCATCGGGCAGAAGATGATCTATTTTCTGGGGATGAACTCTGCCCTGATCCTCCGGTATGGGATGATCTGGCAGTTTTTTACCTACATGTTCCTTCACGGGGGCTTTTTTCACATCTTTTTCAACATGTTTATTCTGTGGATCTTCGGCTGCGAGGTGGAACGGGAATGGGGAACCCGGGAATTTCTGCGGTACTACTTCCTGACGGGCATTGGGGCAGGGCTCATCGGCTTTCTGTTCAGTCTGGGTACACATACCATTATCATTGGTGCGTCCGGGGCTGTTTATGGCATCATGCTGGCCTTCGCCATGATTTATCCGGAACGCATCATCACCCTTCTGATTCTTTTTGTTCTACCCGTTTCCATGAAGGCCAAACATCTGGTGGTGCTCCTGGCGCTGATTTCCATTTTTTCGGGAATTTCGAATCTGTTTGGCACCGGCGATGGCGTAGCCCACTTTGCCCATCTTGGCGGAATGCTGGTGGGATATCTGTATTTGAAATCGGACTGGCGGGTTCAGGCCTTTTTCCGGCGATTGAAGGTGCCGGGTGTCCGCCGCCGGTCCCGAATGCGCGTGGTTTACCGTGTGGAGGATGAAGAAGAACTGCAGCGCCAGGTAGATGCGATCCTGGACAAGATCAACCGTGTTGGATACGATAATCTCACACGGGACGAAAAGAAGCTCCTGAAAAAGGCCAGCGACTACCTGGCCAGAAAATCCGAGTCTGATTGACGTGGGGGAAATGGAAGACAGGGTGGTGTGGTACGAGTACCGCGGGGCGGTGCACATCCATAGCTGGTATTCCGATGGCGGCGGAGGCTGGAAGCAGATAACCAGGGCAGGGATCAAAGCCGGCCTGGATTTTCTCATCATAACTGATCACAACCATCTNAAATTGAAGAAGAAGCGGAAGGAAGGCTGGTTTCACAACCGTCTGCTGGTTCTGGTAGGCGAGGAAGTTTCCCATTCAGACCAGCATGTACTGGCGCTGGGGATTGAAAGGGACATCCCTGCGGATTTGCCTCCGGAAGCAAGCCTGGAGGCCATCCGCCGACAGGGCGGTGTTGCCATCATTGCTCATCCCGATGGACAGTACCGGTTTTTTCTGCGCACACGCGATCACCGGTGGAAAGCATGGCAGACTGACCGGTTCGACGGAATGGAAATCTGGTCATATATGCTGGACTGGGTGGAAAAAGTCAAACCGTGGAATCTTGCTGCCCATCTTTT
>MTOL01000118.1 GCA_002011685.1 Deferribacteres bacterium JdFR-76 | reverse complement strand
GTGCTCAACGCAAATGTGGAAGAAGTGCAGAAACGCCTGGAGCGTCCGGAAGAGATCGAAGAGGGAACGCGCACGCACATTGCGGGTGGACTGGCCAAAATGGCGGCTGAGGCCATCCGCAGAGGGGATTCATCTGTCGAATTTCTGCCCGAACTCGAAAAACTGGAGATCGATTAACGAACCGGATACCGAGAGGATGTTCTATGGACATCATGAATGAGCTGCCGCCGCAGCATTTCACTGCTGTGGATGACCTTCTTGCTTTTATCAGTATTTATGATGACCGGGCACGAACGGATGCATACCTGAATATGCTGCGTGCCCATGCCGGAGATATTCGGAATCGCGTCTGCGTGGATGCCGGAAGCGGTTTGGGTCTGTTTGCCGAGGAAATGGCCAGGCTGGGGGCCAAAAAAGTGTACGCGATAGAGCGGAACCCAGCCCTATACGAGCTGTGCTCCACAAGGCTTAGAACGTATCCCAATGTCAAATGTATTCAGGCAGATATCCGCGACTGGCAGCCGCCCGAGCCCGTATCGGTTTTTGTACACGATTTTTTTGGACAGCTGCTGTATGATGAGGACCTTTATGTCCTGAAAAATCTACCCTATAGTCCCGGAATTTTTCTGCCGGACCGTGCAGAACTATGGGTAGGCAGTACCCGTTCCCAACAGCTGGAAGATGGGGTGGTAACCCGTGATGTGATTGCTCATCTGAAGGGCGTACTGGTTTCCGGCCTGTTTGATGAAGAGGGCCTGGACTTGCAGCAGCGGGTAATCGAATGGCGGCCGGGCTTTTTCCAAAACGAAATTACGGTGGATGTTAGCAGGCTGGAAGGCGATTTGCTTTATTTCGGACTCGTACTGAAAGATGGCGAAAAAGTGATGTGCCAGGCTGGAAGGTGCTCAAACTGGTCCTTTGTGTGGACCCCCAGAACTGGTAACCGGTTCCGGCTGAAATTTGAGCCGTCCGAGCGTGGAAGCGCGGTCTATTTTGAGTGGGTTGCGTGAATGCGGGATGAGGTCCCTGAAGATGGAGCTTTTCGTTAAGAAGCCAGATGGTTTTGGCCTGGCCGGTTGCTGAACAAAAAGGAAGAAGAAATTTGAATTCCTGCAGGGAATTTCATATTTTAAGTGCTGTAAAATCAACTGATACGGTACGACGAAAAGTAGGTGAGCGGCAAAAAAGCGTTCCAGTTTTTGGGGATCAACATTCTAAGGAGAAAACGGTATGGGAAAAGGTGATCGGAGAACGCGGCGAGGTAAAATTTTTCAGGGCACATTCGGGAAGTCCAGGCCCAGGCCCAAAAAGAAGCGGAAGATGAAGCGGGAACGTGCCGCACAGATGGGTGAAAACGAGAGCACCGGAGGCTAGCGTTTCTTTCATCTCAACTTCCTGAGCCCGTCATTGGACGGGCTTTTTTATTCCAGGTTCGGCAGTTTGTCCCGGTCGGGAGACCATCCTTTAGGAAACAGGCTTTGAAGAGAGACGTTTCCGGCGGCAGCTTTCCGGTACTGCCCAATTCCCAGCCCAAAAGATTGATAGGTAACCAATACCTGCTGGCTCGTGGTGTTTTCCAGCCACTGTTCTGGAGAGAGGGGAAAGGTTTCCCGGCGGAAATAGGCATCGAGCTGGGACTTTTTCAGCCCAATGCGGTTGCGTGAAATATGTGGCGCAAAAAGCATGGCCGCTCCCGTTGACAGTTTGGGGACAACCATCTGAGTACGGAGAAAAAACATGCCGATGGAATCCGGAATGGGCAACTGCGGCGGCTGGTGATCGTAAGCGACCAAATAAAGCCCTTCTTTCCCGCGACGCAGGATCCGATACTCCCGAAAAGTTTCTTCGTGGTTCAGTCCGTAGCGTTCCGCCAGCTGTTTTGTCCAGCGTTCTGCTTCCGGTTCTTCCTGCCAGGGAGGGGGAACGGACGGATATTCCGGCGGTTCGGTTTCCGACGAACCCTTCTTCCGCAAAATGGCCACATAAAAGCCACCGGTGTCATTTTGGTGGGGCCAGATGCGCAACGTTTGAGCCAAAGCAGGGTCCAGCTGCTGCCCCTGCCACCGGGTGATTCCCGGGGAAAAGCGAAGTGGAAGAGCGGGAGGCGGCTCCACGCACACCTGTTCGCCCATTTCCTGGAGAATCTCATGAACAACCTGCTCATTTTCCTCAGGAGCGAACGTGCAGGTAGAATACACTATTTTACCACCTGGCTTACAGAGCTGAATAGCCCGTTTGAGCAGGTTTTTCTGGAGCTGGGCATTCCGGCTACAGAAATCGGGATTGACTTTGAAAAGGATTTCGGGGTTCTTCCGCACGGTACCTTCACAAGAGCAGGGAACATCCACCAGAACACCGTCGAACTGGCCGGAGAGTTTTGGATAAGTAGCTCCATCGTAGTGGGTTGTGCTGATATTCAATAGCCCGAGCCGTTCAATGGTATGGCGGATTGCCCGCATCCGGCGAAAATTCCGGTCGTTTGCAACCAGCGTACCACGGTTTTGCATGTGGACAGACATGAGGGCTGTCTTGTTTCCGGGTGCGGCGCAGAGGTCCAGAATGCGCTGTCCCGGTGCAGGGTTCAGCAATAAAACGGGAAGAAGGGCGATTTCTTCTTGAATGTGGTACAATCCGGCAAGGTAGGCCCAGAGTCTTCCCGCTTTTACACCTTGCGGCAGGCGAAAAGCCGCCGGATACCATCCAAGCCGCTGTGCCGCAATGCCCTCTTCACTGAAAATGTTAAGCAGTGTTTCGGGAGTGGTCCGCAGGACGTTGGTCCAGGCGCACAGGGGTAGCGGCGCAGCACAGGATTCAAGAAAAGCCGGCCAGTGATCGATCAGCTCCCTGTACCGCGCAAAAGCTTTTTCTAATAAACTTTTCTGCTCGTTTGCGTTCATTTTGGTTTTCGGTTCTCGTTCCCGGCGAAAAAAAAGTAACGCGCCGCTGCCGGGATAGCTTCTCTTCCGGTGATTTTGTTCTTCAGCGGATCATGTTTTTCCAGGGAAGATGGCCGAGATCCTCCTCCTCGCAGCAATAGAGGCGATGGATTCTGCGCGCCTCTCTTTCTGCGGAAACCACTGCGGCATGCACGGTCCCAAAACATGAATCCTCTGTGGCTTCTCCCACAAAAAAGATTTTTCCTTCCACAGGTTCGGCCAGGTCGTACCGGTGATACGAGCGGTTTCCCGTGGCGGCATAGGAATATGCCCCGCGGGAGTAGGGATCCGAAAGCCACCGGGTTACCCGGAATCCTTCTACGGGGGGCAGTTCCCGCCCAAAGATCCGCCGCAGCGCCCGCAGTGCTTCCCGGAGGATTTCCTCATCGGTATATTCCCGGTCCATTTTGACGGCGATGGGGCCGCTGCTGAAGCCCACAAGGATCGGAGCACCAGTAACGCATTCTTGCTCAATCCAGTAGTTGAACAGACCGCGTTCCTGGGGGCTATCTGGCAGATACCCGAAGCGGTCGCGATCCAGACGCCAGAACCGATGCCGGAAACGCAGAACGATCTTGTTCAGCACTCCTTCTTCGTCGTATCCCAGCTGTTCAATTGCCCGCTGTTTGGTGGACGGAAGCCGAGGATAGAAAAGATCCGGATGCTGTTTCAGCACGCCAAGCGGAAGCGAAATTACGGCAAGATCGCTGCCAAACGTCCCACGGTTTGTTTCGAAAATCACACCGGTGCCCGACCAATCAATCCTTTTTATTTCTGTACCGAATTCGATGTTCAGACCTTTTGCTGCGTCCTGAAGAAGAGGCCGGAACCCGGGTTTTGGGATCAAGTTAGTCTGTCGGTATTCCAGTGGGTTCCAGGCCCGCATGCTAAGACGTGTCACACTGGTACCTTCGATGGCTTCAACCATGGAAATCATCCAGAGCAACGCCCTTTCGCCAAATGATGGGTTTGCCTTCCGCAAAAGGCGGGCAATGGGCACAGAAAAAGTAAGATCGCCATTCAGACCGAATAAGATCCGCCACTTTATTCCCAGCCATTTGCGGACAAACGGGATGCCGTATTTGACAATAGCCCTGCGAGAATACCAGCCCAAATGGTAAAAATCGATCTCCTGGCCGTTTTCATAGAGCCAAAAATTACCGCGGGGCGATTCGATAAGCGGCACACCCAGGGTATGACACCAGAACTTCAGGGGATTGTATTCGGCACCGTGAATCCACGACCCGCCGAGGTCAATGGGAACACCCAGCGAATCATCTGTCCAGATCCTCCCGCCTATGCGGTTTCGTGCTTCAAGAACGGTTACGTCAAATCCGCTGTCTTTTAAAAGTCGCGCCGTTACCAGTCCTGAAAGACCTGCACCAGCCACTATCACCCGCTTCGAAGTCCCGGAACGTCCCGGTTTTCTGCCATGGACCGACCAGTCTCCATGTTCCGATCGCATTGCATCACCTCCGCATACCCTGGCCAATCTCCGACCGGAATTTGAGAAAGAACCGCCATCATCCTGTCGTCTTCACATTTTCACATTTTTGGCATAACAAAATAATAATTAAAAATTTGTGAAAAATCACCTCGAATATACGTCCAGCTCAAGTTCNGTAAATGCTCTGCTGAGAGGTACCTTCTCCGGTTCAAAAAGAGCAAAGAGAATGGGGAATCTGTGCAAAACCTCTATCCTCCCGAAAAGAGCAGGGGAAGCAAACCTTTTAAGCCCGATCTGAAACCTTTGGAATCCCAGCCGAAAATTATGTATATTGTTGAAAAAAGAAGACGGGAACAGTTTATGGCCATCCGGGAAATTCTGTTGCTGGGAAATCCGTTTCTTCACCAGGTGTGCGAACCGGTGAAAAAGGAGGAGCTGCCGGAGATCCGCAAGGTGGTGGACGATTTGCACGATACACTTCTTCATTTCCGGGCTCAACATGGAGCCGGAAGGGCCATTGCCGCACCGCAAATTGGCGTTGGGAAACGGCTTGTTTATATGCATATCCGTCAGCCACATGTTTTCATCAATCCCGTGCTGGATAATTTGAGCGAGGAAATGATAGAACTGTGGGATGACTGCCTGAGTTTTCCGGATCTTCTGGTGCGAGTACGCCGCCACCGCCGTTGCCGTATTATTTACCGGGACCTGGAATGGCAGGAACGGAGCCAGTGGCTGGAAGACGATCTTGCCGAGCTCCTTCAGCACGAGTGCGACCATCTGGATGGGATCTTGGCGGTGGCCAGGGCCGTGGACGGCCGGGCGTTCGCTCTGAAAAGCCAGAGGCATTTTCTGAAGATCTGAACCGGAGCGGACCATAGCGACAGTTTAGCGGCAAAATCCTGCAGAGAGGGATGCGAACGCGAACCGGGGAGCCAAGAAAACAAAATCGGATGAAAAAAGACACGCAAAAAAACAGCAAAGCGGTTGATACTACCACTCCATTGATGAAACAGTACTGGGCCATCAAAAACCAGTACCGGGAGCATATTCTTTTTTTCCGGATGGGAGATTTTTACGAGCTTTTCTATGATGATGCCCGGATTGCGGCCGAGGTACTGGGCCTTACCCTGACCTCACGAGGACACGGTGCCGCCGGAGATGTGCCGCTCGCCGGGTTTCCCTACCATGCTCTGGACGGTTACCTGGCCAAAATGATTAAAGCCGGCTATAAGGTGGCCATTTGTGAACAGGTGGAGGATCCCAAAAAAGCCAAAACCATCGTCAAGCGGGAAGTTACGGAGGTCGTAACGCCGGGGACGGTTCTTACAGAGGAACTGCTGGACAGCAAGCGGAACAATTTCCTGGTGGCAATCTATTTCAAAGGGGAAACCTGCGGGATGGCAAAAGTGGATCTGTCCACCGGAGAATTCACTGTTACCGAATTCGATAGGGACGAGGCTCAGGACTATCTGCTGAATGCCCAGCCTTCCGAAGTACTGGTTTCGGAAGAGCAGGAAGAGTATTTCCGAAAACATGTCCGCAACCTTTTGAACTTCACGGTAACGCGACGGCCCGAATGGTTGTTTGCACGCGAGTTCGCTTACGAAACACTGCTGCAGCATTTTGGGACCCTCTCTCTGAAGGGCTTTGGGTGCGAGGATCTGGATGCGGGCATCAGTGCGGCTGGGGTTATTATTCACTATCTGCAGGAGAACAAAAAATCCGAACTGGCCCATATCCGCCAGCTTTCTCGCTATTTCCCTGAAGAGCATATGATTCTGGATCCGGCCACGCTGCGGAATCTTGAAATTCTGGCCACGCTCATGGGAGAGAAGCGGGAGGGGAGCCTGATCTCGATGATCGACCGCACTCTGACGCCCATGGGCGGCCGCATGATCCGCCAGTGGATTCAGTTTCCGCTGCGGGATGTGCGGAAAATTAATGCTCGTCNGNATGCTGTCGAGGAGTTTTTTAGCAGACGGGAAGAACGACGCCGCTTCCGGGAACTGCTGCGGAAGGTAGGCGATCTGGAACGCCTGATCTCAAAAATTAGCACCCGCCGCTGTAA
>MTOL01000231.1 GCA_002011685.1 Deferribacteres bacterium JdFR-76 | reverse complement strand
TCCGGTTCTCTGGGACGGATAACGATCTGGTTAACATACAGGCGGCCGAAGAGGGTGCGGAAGGTGGAGAGGGGCATCACCGCGCGGCGGGAGTCGGGGCCGTTATTCATAGACATTTGCAGTTTTTTCTGCATGACGCCGATGACCCGAAAAGGAATGCCCTCGATGAGGAGCTGCTTTCCCACCGGGGATTCATTGCCGAAAAGCTCCCGGGCAATTTCGTGGCCGAGGAACACGACCCTGCGGCGTTTTTGAACGTCTTTTTCGTTGATGAAGCGCCCGCCCGCTGTGGGATACATTCGGCGCATAATTTCGAAGGGAGGACCAACGCCGACCGCATACGTGACAGCGGCTTTTGCCCCATAGCGTAGGCGGGTATTCCACCGGCCGTAATGGGGGCTGATCATTTCAATTTCGGGGATGGATTCCTTAAGAAAAATGGCATCTTCTTCGGTCAACCGGATTCTCCGACCCGGCGGCAGCCCGCGATAGCTTTTGGTTGTCTGGCCGCCATACAGGATTAGAATGCGTTCGCCGGAGTTCAGCATGCTGGTGATCATCCGGTCCTTGAGTCCTTCGCCAAAGGCCAGGAGGAGCGAAACGGCCATGGTGCCCCAGGCGACTGCTGACGCGGTCAAAATGGCACGGGTTTTTTGCACCTTCAGGTCAAAGAGGAATTCACGGATGTAATGCCAGATTGCCATCATGTTTTATTGCCTCAAGCATTGCACGGGGTCAAGACGGGCTGCCCGGCGGGCCGGGAAAAAACCGGCAGCAAAAGCCACCGCTCCCAGAATGAGTGATGCGATGAGAACCACAGTCGGAGAAAATTCCGGGTAACCCATGTAACGCTCCATGGGGATCAGCCGTGCCAGGCGGGTAAGGGCCCAGGCAATCGAAAAGCCCAGCAATGAGCCAGCCAGAACGATGGCGAAGGCTTCCAGAAAAAACTGGGCCAGAATGTGCAGCCTTTTGGCACCCACGGCACGGCGGATACCGATTTCACGCATGCGCTCCTGAACCACCACATACATGATATTGGCGACGCCAATGCCACCCACAATGAGCGTGAGACTGCCCACAATGGCCATGAACAGGTTAAATCCGAGGAAAAAATAGAGGGCAATCTTATCGAATTCTGTGGTATCCCATATGAAAAGAGCGTTTTTGTCAGTGGGATCGAACCGGTATTTGCGGCCAAGCACTTGGTAAAGCCGTTCCGTGATATGGGGGGAAAGCCGCGGGTCTTTTGGTTTGATCACCAGATTATTGATGATTTTTTCTCCGTAAAATGTCGAGAACGTGGAGAGGGGAATAAAGGCCCGATCTTCGTCACGGCGGTTGTAGCTGGAGTTCTGGTTTTTATGCTGCATTACTCCGATGACGAGGAACGGGACACCATCCAGTGAAACATACTGCCCAACTGCTTTTTTATTGCCAAAAAGCAGATATTTGAGGGAATCACCGAGGAAAATGACATGCCTCCGGTGCCGTTCATCCAGAAGGTTGATGAACCGGCCTCCTGGCTGGGGGAAAATGTTGCGGATTTCCGCGTACTCTGGCGGAACGCCGCTCACCAGCGGTTTGATCTGCTTATCTCTGTAGCGCACCGTAGAATTCCATCGGGCGAATTCGGGACAAACCGTATGGATTTGAGGAATTTCGCGGGCCAGTAAGTCCGCATCTTCCATGTGGAACCGGATCCACCTGCCGATTCCGAACCCCTGGTAGGGTTTTGTGGTTTGGCCGGGGAACACGATGGTAATGGCTTCACCCAGTCCGTGCATATTTTTTTCTGTCTGTTTTTTAAAGCCGAAACCGAAAGCGAGAAGTACCACCACGGCGACGGTACCCCAGGTGATGCCAAGAATGGTCAAAAAAGCCCGCAGCTTCTGCTGGCGCAGGTCGTGCCAGAATTCCTGTAAAGCAATCCAGAGCGGCATGATCTCTATCCGAATATACTCCCAAGATTGGGTTGACTCAAAACGGAATGCTATTCGATCTTGCGAACTGGTTTTTCGTAAACCGGATCACCCTCTTTCAGCCCGCTAATGACTTCCACGGTGATGGCGTTGCTCAGGCCTATTTCGATTTCTTTTTCCACGGGATTGCCGTCTGGCCCGGGCACGCGTACAAATGTTTTCCCGTCACGGAAGATGACAACCCGTTCCGGGATCGTCAGCACGTTTTCGTGTTTTTCAACGATGATGGTGGCATTGGCGGAATAGCCTGCGCGCAGGGTAACACCCGAATCGGGCTGCAGACGAATTTCCACCGGGAAGACGGTTGCGTTTTCCCGCTTGGTGGACTTAAGGGCAATTTTACTCACCTTACCCTTAATGGTGATGTTGGGGAGAGCACCGATCTGGATGTCTGCTTGCATCCCTTCACGGAGTTTACCGACGTCAATTTCATCCACGGTGCCACGGAAAATCAGCTGGCTCATGTCTGCAATACGCATGAGGACGGTGCCCTCCTGGTAGGAGGTAAGCGGGACCACCGGATCTCCCGGTTCGATGTTCCGCTCAAGGACATAGCCGGAAATAGGGGCCCGCACGATGGTCTCGATATTCATATTTTCCACCTGCACCTTTCCTTTTTCCAGAAGCGCCAGTCTCTCCGAGGCAATTTTGTAGCGGATCTGCGCCTGACGGAAAGCCCTCTCTGCGTCTTCCAGCTGTTTCTCGGAGACCAAGCCTTCTTCGTACAGTTTTTTCTGGCGGTTCCATTCCAGACGCAAGTTTTCCATTTCAATACGGGCCAGTTCTACCTGACGCTTGGCTTCGGCAAGTTCCATGGGGGTAGGTTCCGGCTGCACTTCGAGGAGAGGTTCTCCTTTTTTCACGTAGTCACCCTCGTCCACGAAGAGGCGCTTCACGACGCCCGAAATTTTTGATTTGACCGAGATCTGGCTGACCGGTTCAATGGTACCGATAGCAAGGGCTTTTTCGATCACCGTGCCTCGGCTTACCTTAACGGTGCTCAGGTGACTGGCAGCCGGTTTCTTTTTGCCGGTAGCAATCAGCACGATTACCAGAATCACCCCCAGAAGAGGTGTCATCCAGAGGATCTTTCGCTTCATGGTTTTTCTTTCCTCCGTTTCAGTATGCTTTAAACAATTACGACAGGGAGAAAAGTTTGTTTCAGCCGCTTTGCAAGGGGGGCTGGAAATTTTTTCTGGTGCATTTTCTCCGTGGATTTTTTACATTTTTTCGGGAGTCTTGCTATGAAGCACCGTGTGTTTTTTATCCGTGAAAGCGAGGGACAGCTGACAGGCAGCGACTGTTGTGGTAAGCTAGAGGGCGACTGGCGTTTCGATCAGGGAATGTCTCTTTTTGCCGAACAGCGGCATCTGCTGCAAAGGCTGTCTCCGCTGGATCGTGCCCTGCGGGACCGTTTCGGTCCGGTTCTGGAAATTGTTCATGTGGATCCGCGCAATGTTTCTTACTTGTTCCCGCAGCTCCTGAGAGACTGGTTCCGCTTCAGAAGTTTTTCCATTGCCCGGCTGCGAGCGCTGTTGTTTCTGTTCCGGTTGCCTGCCATTGTAATGGACGGTGAGCTGCTTTTTTCCGGCGTGGTTCCGGAACAGAAGACGCTGCTTCTGGAGGTGGAAAAGCGCTTGCACGAGGCTGCCGGCTGGAGTTGATGGATGGCAGTTTTTCTCAAAAATAGGGTGCGCGGATGCGGCGGAACCGGCTTGGTCTTGTCCTGTTTTTGGTAGCCATTTGGCTGACGCCGGCCAATGCCCAGCGGGAAGGACTAATTTCGCGCATTGAAGATCCTGGCCAGTTTTTCCAGGACCAGCGGCGCAACTGGCTTGGCAAGCGGATTCGTTTTTTGCCCTGCCCAAATCCCAAGGGAAAAAATCCCTATTTTGACTGGTATTATGATCCCTTTGATCTGGATCACTCCAAGCCAAAAAAGGAAGATCTTCTGTTTTGCGAAGGCACAATTGAGGAAGTCTGGCTGGGTCAGATCCACATTACGAAAGAAACGGAGAGCTACTGGCGCATGGGATTTTTCTGGAAGGTCCGCTTGGAAGACGGGCGGAGCGTTTTTTTCTGGGATGACGGGGAGTCCGGGCCTTTTAATTTCGGTTTTGTGGACGATTATGAAGAGGCCCGGTCCCGTATTGGCCAGAAGCTTTGGGCACGAGACCGGCATATTCTGTACAGCCTTGACAGCAAACACGCTGTTCGTTTGAAACATCTGGAACCGGTCTATCTGAAAGATGTGCAATGGGGAGATTACGGGAACTTTCCGCTAAAGTTTATTCTGGCAACTTCGGATGGGCGCAAAGGGTATGTGCTCAGCAAGAATTATGCAGAGTTCATCAAAGACTGGTACACGTACGATCCGAGGGACCGCTTTCGCTACGTCCGCCTACAGGATTGGCAGCTCATTGAACGGCGGCAGCTGCGAAAGGGGATGACGCCGGAGCTGGTAATTCTGAGCTGGGGTGAGCCGCTACGGATTGAGATGCGCCGCAGCAAGGATGGGGCCGAGCAGGAAGTGTGGGTTTATGAGGGAGTTGCGGATACGGAGTATTACCTGTTTTTCAAGAAGGGAAAGCTCCAAAATGTCCGCTGGGAAAAGAAAAAGTAGGTGAAATCTTTCCCACATTGCCTGCCTCCCTGTTCTTCCTGCTGTTCCCGCCGCATTCGGCATGGTTGAATGTGTTTGCCCGCTGTATTTGATATGGCGCACCTTCCGGAGCCGGAAGGGAAAATATTCTGGTCAAAACGAAAATGGTTTTTTTGGCTTGAATTTGTTTTTTCATGGGCTACTTTGTTAAATATTGTGTCCAGTTTCAAGAGTCGAGTTCCGATTGCCTGTCTGAAAGGAATAAGAAAGTTTCCGCAATCTTAAAACATTTTCTGGCTGATTTTTGAACGCAAGTGGCATTTTTTGCTGCGGTGTAATGCAACAGATCAAACCAACGGAAAGGAGCCAATGATGAAGAAGGGATTGCTGGTGGCAGTTTGCGTGTTTCTGCTGGTGGGCGCGGTGCAGGACAGCTATTCAAAAAACCGCCTGGAATCGTGGTACACTTACTGGGGGATCGGCTACACGGGGCTCAGCTATCCCAGCGAACTGGATCAGGTACTGGACCTTCTGAAAGATCTGCCGGGTGTTACCCATACGTCTCTGGCTCTGGATGTGCTGGGGTTTTATTGGCCAAAGGGAGAAAGGACGATTCTGGGAGCCATTGTGAACGGCTGGAGCGATAGATACGATGTGGAAGGAAGCTATGTTCAAATCAACGGTTATTTATATTCTTTCAGCATGATGTATTTTTTGAACAACCTTATCGGGCAGGGACTATTTGTGCGTGGCGATGCCGGTTTCGCCCGGATGGTGGTACAGGGTTCCGGATTGGATGCGACCTCTTCTGATTGGGGATACGGCCTGCTATTAGGAGGGGGCATCGGGATTCCCATTTCCAGTGGGACGAGGTTACTCATTCAGGTAAATTACTCTTTCCGGAAGGTAGAGGGGGAAACCTACGGGAGCATGCAAATTTCTCTGGGAGGGCTATTTTAGAACTGTTTATGCGAAAAACGCAGCGGATTCGTTACGCGGCAATTCTGGAGGGGCTTTCGGCCCCTCTTTTTTTGGGGGGGTTCACCCGGACAGCCGTGATGGCAGGGAAGGCCACTGATAAATGTTTCGCCTGCCAATCTTTTTGCTTGATTTTCTAACTTGAATAAAAATTGAAATTTGCACACGGAGTTATATATTATTTGCCTGACTTTTAAAGGGTGTATGATGAATCTGGCGGAGCATTTTCCTCCTCTGCTGAAAGAACTGGGCGATCTCGCAGACCGTGAAGGGATATCCCTCTACGTGGTGGGTGGGTTTATCCGCGATCTTTTGCTGGCCGAGGACCCGGCTCAGGTGAACCGTACGGATCTCGATTTTACGGTTGAGGGGGACGCCATTCAGTTTGCTCGGCTGGTTAAGCGAGAGTTCAAAGCCCGGGGTATGGTGGTTTACCGCCGGTTCGGGACGGCAATGGTACAGCTGGAGGAATACAAGCTGGAATTTGTGACGGCGCGGGAAGAATGGTACGTGGAACATTCCCGCAAACCGCGGGTAAAGAAGGCAGACCTGAAATCGGATCTATCGCGCCGCGATTTTACCATCAACGCCATCGCTGTGGGGTTGAATGCCGCGAATTGGGGCAAGGTTTATGATCCGTTTAATGGACGTGAGGATCTGCAGCGGCGGATCATCCGCACTCCTCTGGATCCAGAAATGACGTTTTATGATGATCCGCTGCGTATTCTGCGGGCGATCCGGTTTGCCACACGATTGCGGTTTAAAATTGAAGAACGCACAAAAGAAGCCATTCGCAAGATGGCGCCGCGGCTGGAGATTGTGTCCAATGAGCGCATTACCGATGAGATCTTTAAGATACTCGCAGCTCGCAAGCCTTCGATCGGTTTCAAGCTTATGGATGAACTGGGGGTGCTGCCTTATGTGTTCCC
>MTOL01000230.1 GCA_002011685.1 Deferribacteres bacterium JdFR-76 | reverse complement strand
TCTGCAAAAGAAGCAGATCCCGGGAAAAATCATTGGAATAGAGANCCCGCCGATCCACTTCTTTCCATTCTCTTCCGATTTTGCGCTCCAAAATCCGGTGTGCATCGGAATAGACCACTTTTTCGGATGTCCACTCAATTGTGTCAACCAGAACCTCTAAATGATTCGGATAAAATTCATCGTCATCATCCAGATAGGCGATGTACTTTCCCCGGGCAATCCGCAGGCCAGTATTTCGCGCGGCTGCTACCCCCCGGTTCTGTGCAAGCCGGACATATTGAATTTTTTCGCTACCTTCCAGGCCATGAAAGACATGCTCTACGGGATCCCCACCATCATTCACCACAATGATTTCAAAATCCTGGAATGTTTGTGCCAATACACTTTTCACCGCGCGTTTTAAAAATTCCGGCCTGTTGAAGGTGGGAATGATAACCGATACAAGGGGACCTGCATCTGTGGCCGTTTTCCGCTTCCGTGCAGTTGCCAGAATGTGTTCAGCCATTTTCACCTCTTCCGGCCGGTAGAGATCGGGATGATTCAGAATGATCTGGGCACGTAGTTCGGCATCGTGCTCCTGTGCATCGGTGAACATGCTGGATTTACGCACCCGGTACCGGAAAAGCGGTTCGGGAATGCGCTTCCCTTTAAAACCCTTTTCCGCACAGGTGATCCAGAAATCCCAGTCTTCGTACCCATAAATCATGTTTGGATTGTAGCCACCTGCGGCTTCCCATACTTCTTTGCGGTACAGTGAACAGTAGTTGAGCTGATTTCGTTTTTTCAGAATGTTCACATCAAACACGCCGGACGCAACCACCTGATTATCATGCTCGAACCGGTACACGTCGGTATAGGCGATATGAATCTCCGGATGCCGTTCTAGCAATTCCACGGTTTTCCGTAGCATTTCCGGATGGATCTGGTCATCTGCATCCAGCGGCAAAATATATTTGCCACGGGCTTCCTGGATCCCCCGGTTGCGGGCCCTGGCCAGGCCGCCATTCTCCTGCCGAATCAGCCGTATCTTTTTATCTGGATGGGCACGGATGATCGCTTCCGCCACCTTTGCCGTATCGTCCGTACTCCCGTCGTCGACAATAATACATTCCCATCGGGAATACGTCTGTTCCAGCACACTCTTGACCGCTTCGGGCAGATAATGAGCCTGGTTATAGCAAGGGATAATAACCGAAACCAGCGGCTCTTTTTCATCAGAAGCCGATTCAGAGGGGGGCTCTTTTCCTTCCAGTTCTTTCAGGACTGCATGGTAAGTTGCCTCCAGTTCGCGGGCCGTTTCATCCGTTACGCCCTGCCGGAACTTCTGATAAAGGGTTTCCACTTTCTGCCGGAGCACCGGCTTTAGAGAGGCTCCATTCGGCCAGGCTTTCAGAGCACGGATTGGCACAAGGCACTCTTCGCGAAACTGCAGGACCGGGTTGGATCTGGAATAGAAGCGGCCGGAAGATGCGTCAAACACATAGAGCGGCTCGCGGTGGTAGTAAAAATCCCCGTACTGCAGTAGCTGAAGGAAAAAATCAAAATCAGCCGCCCATGAATACTCCGGATTAAACCGCAGCCGGTGCTCGCGGATAAGCCGGCCACGCCACATCTGAGCGGTGGGTCCCGCCCCAATGTTGCCGTTTCGCAGGCAGTATTCAAGCGCCTCTTTCCCAGTAAAATAGCGTGACGCAGGAAAAAGGGGGCCAAACTGCAGCTGTCCATCCGGGTGCAGCAGTACAAGGGATCCACGAACCACCGAGAGGTTGGGATTCTCATCCAGAATCTTGGCCAGCCTGGAAAGATGCCCCGGACGCAGGAAATCGTTGGTCATAACCAGCTTCACATACTCTCCGGCAGCCAGGGCCAGACAGCGGTTCCAGTTTTGAACCCTGCCAATATTACCGGCATTCTGGTAGACAATTACATTTCCGTAATTGGTCGCAAACTCGCACGCAAGGGCAAAACTACCATCTGTGGAACAATTGTCCACAATAACGAGGAAGAAATCCTGATAATCCTGCTGAACGATACTCTCAAGACAGCGTCGCAGATTTCTTCCGCCATTGAACACGGGAACACAGACCGTCAGTTTGGGAGGTCTTTGATGGTAGATTTCATGCCTTCCAGCCGGATACACTAGCAGGATTTCTCCATCCCACAGAATCTGCTCAAGCCCGGAAACAATGTCTTTCTCAAATTCCACGATTTCGGTCATCGCGAAAACCTCAGAATGGTTTCAAACAGCTCATAGGCCTTGTGCTCCGATGTTTCAGTACGCTGGATTTCCCGGTAGGCAAACTCACACAGCTGTTCTCTTTCCTGATCGTTCTTCACCCAGAAGTCGATCAGATCCACAATTTCCGCATCGGACATTTCCATGCGAACTTCCACCATCTTGTCGGCGTACCACTCCTGGCGGTCGCTGGGAGGCAAATCAGCAATAAGCAGGCTCTTGCATGCCATGGATTCCTGATAGCGCGGGGTAATGCCGGCGGTGTTCAGGTAAAGCATCTCCAGCTCCGGATGTTTGAGCCCGTAAAATTCGTCGTCAAACTGAGCTCTGGCGGGACTCAGATCAAAATACTGAACGGCCAGTTTGGCCCCATGGCTTCCCCCGCGGTTGCTCCCCGTCGGCGATACTTTGGACGCCGCCAGCAACGCCGCATATTCTCGCTGATTTCCCGGCGGATTTGACATGAGCCCCTTTCCGGTCAAGTCCAGTACTTTCCACCCCCGGCGACCCGCGTTCTCTCGCACAAGCCGATTCAGGCGCTGCCGCAAAGGATAATCCGGCGTTTCGCTTCCCCCCAGAATAATATCGTATTCCTTGTGTCCACCGTTTGGATGAAAAATGGAAACCTCAACGCCGGGACGTTGCAAAACCTTCGGCACACCTGGAAGAAGACGGTTGAACAAATCGATGGCCGAAAGATGACGGAGAACCATTACCTTTCTTGGAACTGGATTGAGTTTTCGGGCGACACGTAACGGGTGGCACCAGTAGTCATGTGAAACATAAACCAGCAACCTCGGGACATCCCATTCCAGGCGGGAAATAAGCGGGTCCTGCAGCAGGCTGTACTCATCGAACACAATGAGGGCATCCAGTGGCACGCCAAGGGCTTCTTCGAGCTGAGAAACCCGTTCGCCGTTGAACGGCTGAGGTAACTGATTTAGCCAGAACACATTGCAGAATTTCTGCAGATGCCAGAAGGACGCCAGCTGGTAAGTCACCTTCATATCAGCCAAGCGCAAAAAATCCGGCTTGTGGGCAAACACAAACACATTCAGCGGATAATGTGGCTTATCAGCCAGTTTTCGCATTGCCGGTGCCGGCTTGCCTCGTTTCTCGGTCTCAAATGCCGCTGCATCTTTCCCAGCGAATTCCTCAATACCCAGTTTTGCACAGATGAATTTCGGATCGACCAGCTTTTCAAACAGGGCTTTCTGATTCTGCAGAATTTTTTCTTTCAGCTCTTCGTTGGCAATATCTTCACGCAGACGCGCAGCGATTGCTTTGAGATATTCTTCATCAAAACCAAAACCACCCTTCAGAAAAAGCCGGTGCGGGTTGCCCAGCGGAATAAATGTTTCGTACTCGCGGAATTCCGGCCACATCCTGTACGGATAGGCCTGATAATGAATGAGAACGGTATTGTATGCCATGGTATCAAATGTTCGCAGTGAGGAATGGATGTGTCCCAGTCCCAGGAAATACTCCGAGTGGCCCAGAGTATGCAAATAGTCTTCGTTGATTTCGACTTTCAGGCCCAGATTAATCAAAGCGGCGGCCAGGCTGTTTCGCTGCGCATGATTGATATAAATCCGGCCGGAATATCCGATTTTGTACCGTTTCTCCTTCACCTCAGTATATTTGGGAAAGCCGCTAGCAATCAGCTTCCAGGAAAACGGGTACATAATGGGACGAACCTTATCCAGAAGGCAGCTTTCGTCAAAATGCAGATGGGCTGCAATAAGTTCTTCGTCAATACGAAAATCAAAATAATCTTTGCACTGCCAGTACGAAAGAATATTGGGCTGGCCGAAAAATGCGTAGGGTGCCAGGTTATTCTCGGGATTTTTGAGCTCTTCTTTCAGAAAATCGAAATCCAGCAACTGATGTTTGAGGATAAGGTCAACCTGATCCAGAAAACCGTCCAAAAACAGCGCCCCGCTGAAGATGGACTTCTCATGCAGCTCTACCCAGAAAATCTTCCGATTCCTGGCTTTCAGTTTCCGGAGTTCTTCAGGAACCCGTTCGCCCAGCGCCTCGTAAAACGTTTCGTGTACAAAAACATAGTCAAAGTCGCTGATTTCATCGCGCTTATCGTAAGTAAAGTACTGTACTTCCCCCACTTGCCTGAGGCACAAATCGTAATAATCCCATTTGCGGGCTCCTTCGGATGGCAACATGGGAAAGATCGGCGATGTGCAATGATCCACAGGCGTTGTAAGAATGGCAAACCGCAGCAATGGCCTTCCCTCCCTCCTTCGGTTCGTTTTCTGTCAGATCCAATCCGGGATTATGGAGATGCGGCACAGGGCTCTGACAGCACGCCCACTGGCCGCCCCCCTTTTTTAGGCTTCTGTGAGTATTTTCTCCTCTTCGTGAATTTCTGGTTCCAGATGCTCGGCCCGCACCTTCCTGCGGTATCGCTTTCCGGCCAGATACTTCAAAAAGGCACGCAAATCCTGCGGCGTACCCAGGCCGTGCATTTGCCTCCGGTCGATTTCGTAAATATAAATCCGTTTGCCATCCTGGATGAACTCGTTGAATACAGGGCAAACATAAAATTCACCATTCACCCGTATGTTCTTCCGAATCATTTGTTGAGCGTAATGGACAAAGTCACGCCCGTGTTTGTAATAGTAAATTCCCACCGTAGCCTGATCGCTAATGACCACTTTTTCGGCCACTTCCAGCACCCGGCCGGTCTCATCGCACCGGGCATAGCTCCACTTTGGATCATTATCTTTGAACGTCAAAATTCCACCGTCCGCATTCAGGGCACGCATCCGGTTGACAAAATCCATAATGTTCATTTCAACATATTGATCGCTATTGGCAATGATCAGCTCCCGGTGGTCATCAATCCACTGCTGAGCCAACAGCACAGTGCAGGCGGCCCCTTCCGTCAAACCGTCCACAGGTATGATCACTGCATTAGGAGCCTTGTAAAGAACCACCTTATCGGCAGCATATCGTACGATGTGTTTTTTCTGCAACAGCACCAATGGCCGACCCACATGATGAAAATTATCCAGCACATACTCGATCATCGGCTTTCCGGCCACATCGATAAGCGGCTTTGGATGTTTGTAGCCCACCTCGGAAAAGCGTTTCCCCTGTCCGGCCGCCGGAATGACCACGTTGATCTGGTCGGCCTCTCGGATGGCGCTTAACACGCGGTAATAGTTCACTTCATGCGGCCCATCCACAGAACATAGCACTCCTCCGGATGCCGTTGCGGCCCGTTTGCCTACATCGCTGTCTTCCACAATCAAACACTCATGGGGTTCCAGCCCCAGCATCTGGATGGCTTTATGATAGATTTCCGGATCCGGCTTGGGCTTCTGTACATCTTCATTGCTCAGATAAAAATCCACGTAAGGCATTAGGCCGCTTTTTTCTAGCATCATTTTTACACTTGCGCGGACGGCGTTGGAACAAACGGCAATCCGGTAACGCCGCTTGAGTAGCCGTAGCATTTCGACCTTTTCATCATCCGGAGCGCAAAACTTTGCGATGATGTCGCGGGTAATTTCTTGCTTCGTCCGGTGAATCTTATCGTGCAGTTCCGGCGGCAGTCCCTTGCGCTCCGTTAAAATTTTCAGTTTTTCGCGCGTGGGAATCCCTTTGTAAATGGTCAGATGTTCCTGCCAGGAAATCGGTTCCACATCCGCATACTGTAGGGCCACATTCAGGGCGTTAAAATGCCATTTGTCGGCATCAATCAATACCCCATCCAGATCAAAAATGACTGCCTTAATCATGATCGCCTCCATCCATTGTTTGCCTCAGCAAAAGCGGGTAATCCGTACAGATGCCATCTATCCCCCAAGAGACAACCTCTCTCCACCGGTATCGAATTTTGTCCAGATCGTTTTCCCCATGAAGTTCGGGTGAAACGTAGAAAACCGTTTTACCCGCAGCCGATAGCGCTGCCACATCCCCCTCTTTTACCCAAGGCGTATCAAATTCATCCAGCCAGATGAGCTTTACCCAGGGCCACCGGACATAATCCTCGAGAAAAGGTTCCCGGTCACTAATTCGGTAGGCAACACGAAGCCCGCGCTTGGCCAAGGAACGCATCCAAAAGCGGCATCCGGCCAGATCTTCGGTTAGCAGCTCAAAATCGAACAGAAAAAACCGGTTGGTTCCGCCATTTCGCTGCAGTGTCTGAACAATGCCCTCCACGCTCAAAAGGTTTTTTACATTTAGAGCGTGAAGCCCGTGCTTACCGGCTTCATGCAAAAAGGCTTCGGGGTCCCGTTCTGG
>MTOL01000166.1 GCA_002011685.1 Deferribacteres bacterium JdFR-76 | reverse complement strand
GCTACTCCTATGCAATCCACACCATCCGATTCCGTTTACCACATGACTTCAGACACCTTAACTATCTCTCTGGATCCGACCCACATCTATGTGCTGGCAGATTCGCCCGAGCGATACAGTATGATCCTAGCAAATGTGCAGGTCGATACGGCCGGCTACTACACCATCTTTGTGCAAACAGGAAATGATAGCGACCAGCATAACGAGAGTTTTTATCTGAAAATCCGTTATCCCGATGGCACCTTCGCTGAAGTCTGCGACGCAAATACCAATGGCTATAAAGTAATAGCAGACCGCAACCCACCGAAAGCTGCCGTAGAAACATACAATGCTGGCACATATTTCTTTGAAGCCGGCATAAATACCATTATCATCTACCACTATGCCACCATTGCCCTTCAATTTCCTCAATATTGGGTCGGTCCAACGGACAGCGCCAGTATTCATCAGTCCCCGGAAAGTGTTCATGTTCATGGAATGCAGGTGGTTCGCGCCAGACAGGGATTCGACCTGGTTCTGGATTACACGGCAAATGCAGACACCTTTCTTACGGTGGAGGGTACAACCTACCCGGCCGTAGCCATAGGCAATCTGTTCACCTGCGAATTGAACATCCAGAACGCGGGTTCCGACACCGCCCGCAGCGTCAGGCTGTGGGTAACGATTCCAGACTCCGCCTTTCCCCTGCAGTTTTCCATTTCTCCAGATTCTTTACAAAACGACACCCTCCGCTGGCAGCTGAATGATCTTCCGCCCGGAGGTAATCAAACGATCCGGTTCGCACTGCGGGCTTCTGATAATATTCCCACTCGACCTTTCCCTCTAAAAAGCATGGCCAGGGTCCGCTCCACCTGCGAAAGCAACCCGAAAAACAACGCAGATAGCATCCTGGTGCTGGTCTACGACCCCTGCGATCTTTTCCAGCCCACACAGCCCGATATACGGGTCTCTCCACAAACCGTCGAGGTAGGCGATTCAGTTCGGATTGAGGTCTTTCTACCCCGGGGAGTGGTCTGGTGGGACCTGCAGGTGCAGTTTGCAGATGGTACGGTCGACACAACATTTGCCGATACCTTCATCGATTCTGCCAGCGTTCAGGGACAAACATGGATTCCTGTGCCCCCATTTTTCACCAGCACCTTCTTCCGAACCTCAGCTGAAGAAGAACAGATCCTTTTTCGGCTGATCACCATGGACAAATGCGACAACTATGCAATGGCAACCGCCCAAATTATCGTTCGCAGCAGCAATGACTGCCTTCTCGATTTGAACGTATTCAATCCAAATGCAAAAAACCTGGGCATTCTTTTTAAGCTCAGTTCAAACCGCAGGGCGAAAATTGATCTGTATGATGCAACGGGTTACTACATCTGCACCATCGTCGAAGGCGATTTCCAGGCCGGATGGAACCGATACGTCTGGGACGGGCGTAAGCCGGACGGCACGCATATCGGCAGCGGCCTGTACATTATCGTCATACGGTCAGGAAAATTCACCTGTTGGAAAAAAATAATCCTTGTCCGCTAAGCCATCAATTCATAAGCGCATGTTGGACCAAAAGCAAAACCAAAAACAGAATGAAGAGCGATGGGAAACAAGAGAATCTCCAAAGTTTTCTGGTGCTGTATTTACCTGGTTATACTTTCTGCAACATTGCTCCATGCCCAGATCCGTTCCGGTGCATCCTTTTTGAAAATTATTCCCAGCGTGCGACTTCACTCACTGGGCGGCGGAGCAACCGGAATGGTTGACGACGTTTTGGGATTTTACGCCAATCCCGGAAATAACGGCTTTGCAAGGGAATGGTTCTGGAATGCAAGCTACACAAACTGGTTTGCCGATATTTACAGCCTTACTTTGAATTACGGCCGCCAGATTGCAATCCCAATGAGCACACGCACCCATTTTGCCCTGGGGCTNAGTTTCCAGGGCGTGCGCGAATTCGATAGTACCCGAGGAGCTGACAAACCGGCATCGGCCAGCGATTTGCTTTTGATCGTCGGTGCAGGAATGCCGTTGCCATCCATCCATCAAAACTTCGCTGCAGGCGTGAATCTGAAGTTTTTCCGCAGCCACCTCGGCCCCTATGCTGCATCCGCAATTATGGCTGATGCCGGAGTAATATACCGCACCCCTCGCTTCCGCCTTTTTCCGGAAAACCGAGGCCCTTTTCGGCACGGCATCCTGGCTTTCGGCGCTGCCGTCGCCAATATGGGCCCGCCGCTACAGTTTGTGTCACAAAAAACACCGCTGCCCCNAAGCCTGAAGCTGGGAGCCGCTTTTCATGCCGGCACTCACACAGGATTGCAATGGGTACTCACGGCAGATTATGTAAAAATTCGCGATGAAAAAGACCGCTTCATCCTCGGCACCGAAATCTCCTGGCGCGGACTTCTGTCCATTCGCGCCGGTTACGTATTCAACCCTCAGCTGCTAAGCCGTTTCTCAGCAGGTTTTGGAGTGCGGCTTGCCGACTTCTCCGCTTCTCTGAGCCGGCTTTTGCCCGGAACCAACAATGCCCTGCAAATGGATATGGTGGCAATGGAACGCCGGGAATTTGTTACTCAGGTCTACCGCGCCGGACTTACGGAGATGCCCATCGGGCCGGAAAAATTTCACTTCGCTTCCCCTTATAGTGAAACCCATGCGCCAAACGATAGCATCCGCATTGCCTGGTCGCCTTCAAGGGACCCCGACCTTTTCGATAGCATCCGGTACGGTATTGCTGTCTCATCGGACAGCCTCTTGCTTGCCCGGCTTGTGCAGCAAATCGAAGGTCGGCCTGGGGAAATCCCACAGACCCTGGAGAACGCCTTGTTTTATGTTCCGGAGAATCTGAAGGCCCGGACGGATTCTTCGGGCCGTTGGTTGTATGTAACGCTGCCGCCCCTTCCTCCTGGCCAGTACTTCTGGGAAGTCTGGGCTCTGGACCGTGATAACCACGTCCGGTTTGCAGAAAAAGATCGAAAAAAAATCTGGAAATTTCGGGTTGTAGCCCCGCACGTGAACATTGCTGCACCTCCGGACACCGCAACAGATCTGTACGTTTCCAAAGATGTTCGTTTTGAACCACTGCGCCTCAACATCCACTTCGAATTCGATAGAGCCCGACTTACTCCCTCCGCAAAGCAGGCCCTGTATCCGCTGGGTCTGGCGCTCCAGTCCGCTGAATTCCGCAATATGAATATTTTTCTGGGCGGACATACCGATGAACGCGGCAGTGATACATACAATCTTCGCCTCTCCCAGCGCCGGGTTAATAGCGTGAAAAACTTCCTTGTCCGGAATTTTNGCGTACAAGAATCCCGCATCCAAGCGGTGGGGTATGGCGAATCCCGNCCGATTATCCCCCATGCAAAAACAGAGGCCGAACATGCCAGAAACCGGCGGGTGGAATTCCGCATTTTCCGGCCTGGCCACCACGCGGCAACTCCCGATACATCCGTACCGGCCGTTCTTGCCGGAGCAAAACTTCATTACCGCATTACCGTAACAAATCGGGGCCAGAATCCTGCACGGCGTATCCGGGTCGCCGACATCCTCCCTGCCGCGGCAGAAGCCAGCTCGTTCAGCATTCTGCCAGATACCACCAGAGCAGACACACTGATCTGGTACATCTCCCTGGAGCCCGGTGATTCGCTTCACATCTCCTATACCGTCAGGTCGCCGCGGTTTATTCCGGTCAATCCCTTTCCGCTGAAAAACATCACATTCGCAACCGCCAGTAACGACACAACACCGGAAAACAACATCGACAGCGCCCGGGTTTACCTGATCGGCACACCGGACACCGTCGCTTATTTCCGCTTCAATCATGCGGATCTGGACAGCAGCTATATTCCATGGCTTACAATGTGGGCACAGTACATCCGCCAGTTTCCCTACCTGCGTATTTGCATCGAGGGACACACGGACGCTATTGGCGGCAGTCGCAGCAATTTACGTCTTTCCCGCAAGCGGGCGGAATGGGTCAAAAACTGGCTGATCCGCTGGCTGCAGGCGAAAGCGGGCATTCCTGCCGGTGACATCCATATCCAAACGCAGGGTTATGGCGAATCCAGGCCTGTGGCGCCTAACTCCACCCCCGAGGGACGTCAGAAAAACCGGCGCGTAGTAATTCGGCTGGGATCCTGCAGCAGATAAATCAAATCAGAGAAAAATCTGAAGGCCCAAATTCGATTGGGCGGCGGTAGGAAAAAATTTCCTGGAGCATCTCACTTTTGAGGCTGAACCGGTATCTTCTCTAGAAGGCCCTAATTGACTATTTTTCCCCTTCTTCTTTCGTTGCCACGGCACCATCCGTTTGCCGGATCTTTACAAAACGAATCCGTTTGCGATCGGCCCGCAGGATTTCGATTTCATACCCATCGATTTTTACAATTTCACCTTCATGTGGAATCCGGCCGATGTGGCTCAATATCATCCCCCCAACCGTCTCATACGCCCCCAGCGGCAGCTCCCATTCCAGCTCATCGTTTAGCACATGAACTTCTGTCCGCGCACTGGCCAGAACGCTGCCATCTGCCAGCCGGCGGATTCGCACCGCACGGCCGTCGTATTCATCGCTGATCTCCCCAAATAGCTCTTCCACCAGATCCTCAATGGTTACCAGTCCAGCCGTACCGCCATATTCATCCACCACGATAGCGATGGTCTGATGTTTCGCCCGCATCTGTTTGAGCAGTTCAGAGCAGAGCATTCCCTGCGGGACAAAAAGCACATCGCGCAATATATCCTTGAGCCGTTTGGGACGGAGCAACAGATCTTTTGCATATACCGCCCCGCGAATATCATCCAGGTTTTTCCCGTACACGGGCAACCGTGAATGCCCACTTTTCATAATCGTTTTCTTCACCTCTGCAATACTGGCTGTGGCAGGTACACACACCATTTCCGTACGCGGAACCAGCACTTCCCTAACTTTCCGGTTGGAAAAGCGGAATACACGCGAAATGATTTTCCGTTCTTCCGGAGCCACAACTCCATGATTGGCCCCCTCACGCAGCAGAACTTCCAGGTCTTTCTTGGTCAGAAACTCCTGCAGGCCAGATTCACGTTCCCCGGCCAGTTTCAACACGATACGGCTGATGAAATAAAGAAACGGATACAGCGGCCAGAACAACCACCGTAGCAGAATGAGGGGCAGCACCAGAAATCGCACCGCCTTGCGGGCAAGTTCCAGCATCAGGGTTTTGGGTAAAATTTCTCCAAACAGCAGCAGAAAAAAAGAATTGAAAACCAAAATCAAAAAATAACCGATGTAGGGCGAAAGATAGTGCGTGGCCACAGAAGAGAACAGAACAATTCCGATATTGTTTCCAACCAAGATGGTAATGAGATAGCGGTCAGGATGGCTCAAAAAATAGTACACCCACCGCGCCGCTTTTCTTTTTTTCCTCAGCCAGATTTCCGCTTCGATCAGTGTGGTGCTAACCAGGGCCGTTTCTGTACCGCTGCAGAAGGCCGAAAGGATCAGTCCAAAAACGAGCAGTGCAATTTCCATCTGCTACCGTCCCCTAATCCAGTGAGATGACTCTCGCCTTCCCGGCCGTAGCATCTTTCACTGCAGATGAGAAATGTTCCCACTCGCGAAGCGGAACACGGACAACGACTTCCACAGTTTCTCCGTAATTTTGTTCCACCACCGTACCTCTGCTGCCGGAAAGAATCCGCAAAACACTGCCAATTTCAGCATACTGACAGACAACCCGCGCCGCAACTTTCTGTTCTACCCGGATCACTTCATTTTTCTGAAGTGCAGCTGCCGCCGCTTCTGAATAAGCACGGATCAGACCACCAATGCCCAGTTTGGTCCCGCCAAAATAGCGGACCACCACAATCAGGACATTGGTAAGACCTTTCGAGCGAATGACATTAAGAATTGGCTGTCCCGCCGATCCGGCTGGTTCCCCTGCATCGCTGGAACGGTATTCCGCCCCATCGCCGGTTCCAATCTGGTACGCGAAACATACATGTGTTGCATCAGAATAGCGTTTCTGAAGCGAGGCAATCTGGCGGGAACATTCTTGTGTTGAACGGACAGGCAGACAAAAAGAAAGAAACTTCGATCCTTTTACGCGGATTTCAGCTACGGATTCGTTGCGGACCGTCAAATAATAGGAAGCGTCTGGCGATTCCGCGTCAGAAGGTTCTTTCATCGGTGAAAGTGTTCACCTCCCGTCCGTTTGGATCGTATTTTACCGCATAAAAAATACGCGCTGGATGTCGTTGTAAATAATAAAGATAATTAGCAGCAGAAGTGTTGCCATCCCCACCTGCTGAACGATAACACGGGCCTTCAGTGGGACTGGTCGCCGCGTTACACCCTCAATCATCAGGAACAGCAGGTGTCCACCATCCAGCGGCGGAAACGGAAGCAGATTCAACAGGGCCAGGTTAAGGCTCAAAAAGGCCGTGAGCGCCAGCAAACTGCTGAAACCAAGCTTCAGGCTTTCGCCGGCCAGTTTGGCAATCAGCAGCGGTCCCCCAAGCGACTTGATCGACTCCTTCCGCTGTACCAGCGCTACA
>MTOL01000165.1 GCA_002011685.1 Deferribacteres bacterium JdFR-76 | reverse complement strand
CCAAATTCTTTCTGGACAGCCTCTACCACCTGGGCAGCATGGCGAAAACTGGCCACATCGGCCTGGTAGGCCACAATTTTGGGAGCCAGATGCCGCAGCGAATCGATCAGCTGCACCGCGGCTTCACGTTTTGATCGGAACGTGAAGGCCACGGAGGCCCCTTCCCGAACAAGCGTCCGGACGATGGCTGCACCAATCCCCCGGCTTCCCCCCGTCACCAGCGCCACTTTCCCGTCAAGCAGTCCCATCGATTTTCTCCCCACACATTCCACAATACACAAAACTTTCGGGAATGCCCTTCGCCCCACAGTGCGGACAGGTTTGCACATATGGGCCGTACAAAAATTCGCTGCTTCCCCCTTCTCTGGCCCGCTCACGGATCCAACGGTAACGGGCTTTGCGCTTCTCCACAAAAGCATTCATCCCTTCCCACGGTTCCAGCGAACAGTAATGAATCGAAAGCCAGTCTCCGGCATGGCCGATTGTCTGATGCCAGGCGAGGTTTTTCCAGAAGTTGGACTGTTCTTTGGTGTACCGCAGACATTCCGGGAATTTGTCGATGATTTGCTCCGCAATCTTTTTCACTTCTTCATCCAGCAGAGACAGATCGATAGAAAAACCATCTTCGCCCTTCTGTGCTTTCTTGATGGTTTCGGCATCTGCCCGCGGGATGAATTCACCATCCTTTTTCACAGATGGGACCACCCGGTTTACCAGTCCCCACTCTAGCGCCTGGTACGCCGGGATGCGTGGGTTCATAAACAGCATTTCTTTGGCCCGCTTTTCGCCCACCACCACCGAAAGCCACTGCGTTGCGCCGCCGCACGCCACAGAACCCACGCTGGTCCCCACCTGGCCGATGTAGGCATGTTCGGCCATCACTGTCAGATCGCAGGCCAGCTGTGACTCATTCCCTCCTCCCACAGCCATGCCATTGAGGCGCGCGATGGTGGGCTTGCCACAGTTTAGGATGCTCTCAATGTATTCGCGGAACAGAACCATGTACTTCCAGTAATTGCGCGGTTTTGCAGTGTAGCTGGCGGCATATTCCTTCACATCCCCGCCGGTGCAGAACGCCCGGTCGCCTGCTCCGGTCAAAACCACCACAGCCACAGAATCATCGAAGGCGGCATCGTGAAAGGCGGTAATCAGCTCCCTCAGCGTGTGGGTGGAATAGGCGTTATAGCGTTCCGGCCGGTTGATGGTAATCCGGGCAATCCAATCTTTCTTTTCGTAAAGGATCTCCTTGAAATCCAGGTTCTGGGCAAACGGATTGCTGGACATGGGCTTACCCTCCATTTAATCGGACCACATAAGCACTTTTTTGCGGATGTCTGGATGGACGGTAGATGGCATCAATCCACCCCTGATATTTTTTTACAACCCGGTTGCGAATCACTTTCATCGTTGGCGTCAGCTCTCCGTCTTCCAGACTGAGTTCTTTGGGAACAATGACAAACGATTTCACCCGCATGTACTTGGGAGAAAAATCCGCCATATTTTTCTGAATTTCCTGGCGGATGAGGTTTTGCACCTCCGGATCCCGGGCGAGGTCCCAGCCGACCGGCAGCCGCCTGCCGCGCTGTTCTGCCCAGCTCTGAAGATTCCGCATGTTGGGAAAAACCAGCGCTGCCACGTGCTCTTCGCCGTCCCCCACGGCTACCGCATGCTGAATCCACTGCGAAGTGATGGTCAGGCAGTTTTCAACCATCATGGAAGATACCTTTTCGCCATTGGACAGTTTGAACAGGCCATCCACCCGGCAGATCATCCGGAGGCCATAGGTGGTAATTTCCCCCAGATCTCCAGTGTGGAACCAGCCATAGGGATCGATGGCTCTCGCCGTCCGCTCGCGGTTGCGAAAATACCCGCGCATCACATTGGGCCCCCGCACCAGAATTTCATTGTCTTCGGATATGGCAATTTCGCACCCGGGAATGGGTTCACCCACGTAAGAATGCACGCGTTCCTTCCCCGGCGGCGTCAGCGTTACACAGGGAGAAGTCTCCGTAAGGCCCCAGCCTTCCAGAACGGGGATGCCCCGGGCCTTAAAAAATTCGCCGCATTCCCTGGGTAAAGGTGCCGCTGCTGTGAAAACAAACTTCAGTTCGGGATGAAACAGGATCTCCTCCATTTCACGGTGCAGCCGGGCCTCAGTAATCAGTGCGATGTAAATTTTGGGAACACTGAAAAAGTGAGTGGGGAATACCAGTCGCCAGTTTTCCAGCAGCCGGTCCAGATTTTTGCCGAACGAATCCTCCAGATAAATGGTCGCCCCGTGGTACAGGGCGCTGAACCGTTCAAACAGCCCGCCAAAGGAATGGTGCCAGGGCAAATAACACAGGAAACGGGATCCGAACGGAATGGACCAGATGCGCGAAAGCGCTTTCCGCTGGGAAAGGATGTTCCGGTGCGTCAGCATGACCCCTTTGGGATCTCCCGTAGTTCCGGAGGTGTACTGGATAAAACAAACATGATAGGGCTGAACCCGTTTCAGGCGGTCCAGAAAAAAGGACCGGTCGGGTGCGGTCTTCATGCATTCTCCGATAGGCACATAAGCGGACGGCTGACGGGTGACAAGAGTTGGAATGACCCTGGAAAACCCGCCTTTTTCCACCTTTTCCAGCCGATCTTCCCCATCCACATACAGGGCCACCGGTCTGGCGTTATCCAGAATAAATTCCACATGCGGCTGATCATATCCCGCAAAAATGGGGACGGAAATAGCGCCCATAGATGTAACAGCCATTTCCCATACCAGCATCTCGTAACTGTTCGGGCTAAAGACCGCCACACGGTCCTGGATTTTTACCCCTTTCTGGTGCAAAAAGGTAGCCACAGCCATCACATCGTGCAGAAACCGGCTCCAGGAAACCGGCACATACCGGTCCCCTCCTCTCCAGGCAAAAACGGGATGTTCGGGCCAGTTTTTGGCCCGTTTCCAGAGCATTATGCCAATATTTTTAAGAACATTTCCAAGAGGAACCGGCGAGTTACAGTATTGGCCGATCATGGCACCCCTCCTTCGCAAACAAGGCCGCTCCAAAGGCTGCCACAAACTGAGCATTCCCGGGAACGTGCACGTCCTGATCCAGTAGCTGTGTAAACACTTCCTGCAAAACGCTGTGATGAGCCGCCACTCCACCGGTCAGGTAGATGGGAGGGACAAGGCGTCCCATTTCCCGAACCCGGTCCACTATTGCCCCGTACAGGCCCCGCGCCAGCTGACCCAGCGGAACGTTTTTCCGCAGGCAGTCCAGCAGTTCCGTGGACGTGAAAACGGTACAGAAACTGTTGATGGGATACATTTCCGCCGTTTCGGAAGCCAGCTGGTTGAGTTTTGCCGGCTCCAGATGAAGCCGGAAGGCAAGGAATTCCAGGTAGGCTCCCGTACCCGCCGCACAGCGGCGGTTCAAAAAGTGCTGAACAGGACGTCCATCCTGTAATACAATCACTTTGCAATCCTGTCCCCCAATGTCCACAATCGTACCGTCGCGAACCCCCAGGTGCACCATTGCTTTTACCAGGCAGCTGATCTCCGTCCGGGCCACCGCATCCGGCAGAAGATGCCTTCCGTAGCCGGTGAGTCCCACCGGCGCACGATCCGGCAGCGATTCCAGCAATGATTGAACCGTTTGCCCGTAATCGTACCCCGTTGGCTGGACCTTCTTTTCCGCGATTTTCAAACTGCCGTTCAGGCCGACCATTTTGATGTAGGAAGACCCAACATCAATTCCCACTGCGGAGATGTTTTCAGAGGGTTTCAACGAACGCCTCCAGACGGATTCTGAATTCCTCTTCTGAAAAGTGACGCAGATCTACCAGATCGCCATTGAAAGTGAGATAGGGTTTTCCCGTATGCCGGCGCAGCTTTTCCGGCAACCCAAACCGTGAATTGGTATTGTAAGGACAGGTCTTTGCATCGTGGAAAAGCACGGCATCCACGGAGAACCGTTCTATCTTTTCCATCAGATATTTCAGCTTGAAGGCCTGAGAACGGGTAATAAAAATGCTGGCGTAATTCACAGCCAGTGATTCCAGCGGGTCCTCCCCTTGAAAGGAATACGCCCAGGAATGGCAGTAGGTTGAAGCCACTACGCTGATGCCGAATTCATCAAAAAGCTCCGCCAGATAGCGGATTTTTCCCCAGATGGGCATTCCTTCCCAGTAGAACCGCAACCGTTCGCGGATCTGGCCGGGCTTTGCTCCATTCACCTCCTGCAGAAGCTCCTCGTAAAAGTTACAGGCCTCTTCTGTCCCTCTCAGCACCACAACCGGTGCCATAAGAATGATGTCGTCGAAGAAGGTATGCGGGGCCGGTTTACGCTCTCCCGTTTCCAGATACGCCTGCCACAGGGAACACGCCCTATCGCTGAGCGAAAGGACCTCCTTCAGACGGCTTTCGGCCAGCTGCCGGGCGGAGATCACCTCCAGCGAACGGATAAGTTCCTCCCAGCTGGCCTTCAAATAGCCAATGAGCGAAGGCGAAAGTTCATCGAGATTCCGCGGCGTGTGAATTCCCACAAGTGGAACGGCAAAGACTTCATGGTAGAAAGCGAACCATTCTTTAATTTCCCGGCACTGGTTGGTGTTAAATACAAGCACATCGGGTTTTGGAACGGTATCCAGGCCGTACACTTCGAGCGGAGTTTTTCCGAGCAGATAGGCGCCAATATCTCCGGTAGTGTAGGAGCAGATGTCGGGAGAGTATCCTTCCTGATTGGCGGCCGGAATAAACTGGCTTCCCAGCCGTTTTGCGCCAATCAGGGCAGCATGATTCTCCGGAAAGTAAACCTCAAAATCCAGGGCCCGGAGCACTTCAACCGGCCCGGCTGAAGAACACCACGCTACTGGCCGGTTTCCGGCGGAAAGATTCTGGTAGTACCTTTCCAGCAATGACTTCAGCGCCTTTTGCGCCCTGAAGCGCGGTCTCATCGGCCCTCAAACTTCGGTCGGTACTTGCCTACGCTTTGCAGACCTTCCAGCGCATCACGGGTAGAAAAAATCTTCGGCAGATATTTAAGCTCGTTGGCATACGCTGTTTCAATGTCCGCCGTTACGTTGGCATCAATCAGTTCAAAAGCGGTTGCCAGTGCCAGAGGAGCCTTCTGTTTCAGCTTCTTCTGGATTTTCTGCTGCCATTCTTCCGGAAAGGTCCCCGAAAGCAGATCTCCAAGAGAATGGGATTCCATGAAGGTTGCCAGGTTCTGCCAGTGTTGTCCAGGGCCTTGTTTCCGTTGGGTTTGAAGATGCCGAATCAGGTCGGTGGAGAGATCGATCGGATGCACGCAGGCATCGGCCCATCCGATTTCAGCAGCCTCATCACCCGTCAGGATTGCACCGGTGCCGATGAGATACCGGGCCAGGCCCTTTCCCACCCGCCGGGTCAGGCGGCACGTTCCCCCGAGGCCGGGATAAATGCCAATACCGGTCTCCGGAAACCCAATCCGGGCCCGAGGTGTAACAACAATGAAATCGGCAGAGAGCGCCAGCTCCGCACCTCCACCAAGAGCAAAACCATCCACAACTGCCACAACCCGGCCATCAAAACGGTCTAACTGCAAAAGGACCTGCTGGGCCCGCGCGGTGAAATCCACAATACGGTCGATGGTCCCTTCGCGGATCTGATCCAGAAAAAACTTGATATCCGCCCCTGCCGCAAAATTCTTCCCCCTTCCACGGATCACAAGCGTGGAAATTCCCCTCAGTTCCTTCAGAAATCCTTCCAGGTCAGCAAATACCTGCTCGTTGAGAGCATTGGCCTGATCCGGGCGGGAAAGAAAAAAGGTGGCTGTATCGTCTTTGATCTCCAGTTCCACGGTGCGGATGGGATAGTGTCGTTCCGGTTTCAGGAACCTGGGCAAAGACAGCCCCGAATAGGCGCTGCGGAATGTCCCCAGGACCCGGGCACGGTCCTTTTCACTCATCGCGTTCCACATCCCGAGCGGGCCGCGCGGCCAGCGGAGCCCCACTTTCGCTCCTATTTCAACCCCTTCGGCTGTGCAGGCATTTTCTTCCAGCAGCTGATTGGCAAGAAAAATAACCACCCCAAACAGCCGGTCAAACACCTCCTGGCGAAACGAAACGTCTTCTTTTTTCTCCAGCGGCCACGGACCCTCTTGCGCCTGGCGAATTAACCGTTCATGCGGGCGGTAGAATTCTCCAAGATAGCGTTCCAGGCCCGCGGCAGCACGGGCGGCAATGGGAACACCCGTTACGTTCATCAATTCGAAAGGTCCCATGCCAATACCGAAGCCGCTACGTGCCGTGTGTTCAATTTCTTCGAGGGTTGCACGGCCTTCGGCCAGAAGCCGCACCGCCTCGTTCAGCCAGGGCACGAAAAACCGGTTGACCACAAACCCGGGACGGTCCTTACACAGCAGATCTACTTTACCCAGGGCCTGGCAGAACTGCCGGGCACGCTCTACAATGCCAGGGTCCGTTTTATCGCCGGGAATAATTTCCAGCAGGCGGTTTTTTACGGGATGGTAAAAGAAATGCAGCCCCACAAAACGCTCCGGGCGGGAAACAGACCGTGCCA
>MTOL01000076.1 GCA_002011685.1 Deferribacteres bacterium JdFR-76 | reverse complement strand
GCAATCGGAAGGACATCACGCTGGAGCAGGTGCAGGCTGTGGAGGAGCGCGCCACTCTGATTGCTCAGATTTCACCGTCGGTTTATAACTGGGGGGTGACGGTCCGTTACCGGGATAAAAAAACCAATCCGGATGTGATCGTTTATGGGGGGAATGAGTTCTGGCCGCTGGTTAGCGGTTTTTTCGTGGAGGAAGGCCGATTTTTTACACGATCTGATGTGGATCACCGGGCTGCCGTCTGTGTTCTTGGCCAGGCGATAGCGGAGAAGTTGTTTCCATTCGAAGATCCTTTGGGGAAGGAGATTTTGCTGGAGGGCCACCGGGTCACTGTGATAGGAATTTTTGAAGAAAAAGGGTCCATGTTTGGACAAAGCCAGGACAATCTGGCTGTGATTCCCATCACCACGTTCCAGAAATTCTTTGGAAAAAGACAGTCCATTGAGTTTGCGGCCCGCGCCAAGGATCCGGCCCTGATGGCTGAAGCCATCGACCAGGTAGTAGGAATTTTGCGAACTGTCCGCAAAGTTCCGCCAGGAGCCCCCAATGATTTTGAGGTTTTGACCAAAGATTCTTTGATGGAAACCTGGCGGAATTTGACCAAGTATGTGTTCCTCGGCGCCATCATCATAGCGGGGATGTCTCTGCTGGTGGGGGGGATCGGGATCATGAATATTATGCTGGTATCGGTTACCGAACGCACGCGGGAGATCGGTATTCGTAAAGCTGTGGGGGCCAGGCGCTCGGATATTTTGGGCCAGTTTATCACCGAGGCCATCATCTTGAGCAGCGTAGGCGGTCTAATTGGGATAGTTGTGGGCATCGCCAGCGGAATCTTGCTGGGGCTGGCGATCAACTGGCCCACGNTCATTCCAGCGGGTGCGGCTGTGGTGGGGTTTTTCTTTTCGGTTGCAGTGGGACTCTTTTTTGGCATTTATCCGGCTGCCAAAGCCAGCAATCTGAATCCGATTGAAGCGCTGCGGTACGAGTAGGGGCGGGTGAAAAGGAGCTCTGCATGTTCGACGCATTTGAAGAAAAACTCAACTTTTTCCGGAAGCGTGTGGATACCCGGATCGCCGAATTTATTGAAAAGCCGCATCCCATTACGCTTTATGAACCCATGCGCTACACCCTTGAGGCAGGGGGAAAGCGNATCCGTCCGCTGCTGGTTCTGCTGGCAACTGAAGCGGTGGGTGGCGATTATCACGAGGCGCTGGATGCTGCTGTTGCGGTGGAACTCCTGCACACGTTCACACTGATCCACGACGATGTAATGGATCACGACGATACCCGCCGGGGACGGCCAACAGTGCACAAAAAATGGGACGTCAGTGTGGCCATCCTCTCGGGAGACGGACTGGTAGCGCTGTCGTATGAGGCCCTGCTACGGTCGCGGCCGTCCAAAGCCTCTCAGCTGGGGAGGCTCTTTTCCAACGCGCTTCTGGAAATTTGCGAAGGCCAGGCGCTGGACAAGGAGTTTGAGACCCGTCCTTCTGTGGCCGTGGAAGAATATTTCGAAATGATTCGCAAAAAGACAGCTGCCCTTCTGGCCCTTTGCGGAGAACTGGGTGCCATTCTGGGCGGTGGGGGGGAAGCGGAAGTGCAGGCTATCCGGCAATTCGGCATTCACCTGGGCATGGCTTTTCAGATTCAAGATGATCTTCTGGATATCGCTGCGGATGAAAAAAAATTGGGTAAAACCTGGGGGAGTGACGTCCTTCAAAAAAAGAAAACGCTGCTGCTCATTCATGCCCTGAAAAACGCCAGCGAAGAGGACCGTTCTGCGCTGATTGCCATCCTCAACAAAGATCCGGTTACCCTGGAAGATGTCTACAGGGTCAAGGAAATCTATGAACGGGCCGGCACCCTTGCAAGGGCAGAAGAGCTGGTACAAGAACACCTCCGCAAGGCCAGGGAATCCCTGCAGGCTGTATCCACAATTGTTCAGGACGATCTGATCGCCTTCCTGGATCTGATACTTCACCGCAAACATTAACCACGCCGGATACGGATACAAGCGTCAATGCTTTCTTAAGACATCCCGTTCTTTTTCCTAAACCGGGATTTCTATTGAATTTGGTACAGGGATTTGCTAAAATATGATCTCAATTCCACAGGGGAACACAGGATCGACTAAAGGAGAGGATTTGAATCGACCGCGCCGAAATGCAACGGCCGTCCGTGCCAATTTAGCATACGCAGCCCTTACAATTTCTCATCGCCGATGATCAAACATCTTCTTGTAACATTTGTGCTGGGAGGATTTGTCGGGCTGGATACGACAGCGGCCTGGCAGGTCCTGTTTTCCCACCCGCTTATCTCCTGTACCGTGGTGGGATTGCTTTATGGCCAGCTGGAATGGGGTCTGTTTTTTGGCATTCTGTTTGAGCTTGTATGGTTTTATGATCTTCCCATTGGCGGAGCCCGATTTCCGGAGGGGAATCTGGGTTCTTTTACAGGATTGATGGTCGTGCTAACTGTGTTGCCACAAGCTGTAACGTTTCATGCCTGGCTTTTTCTTATGGGAGCCCTTTATGCGGTGATCGCTTCCTACCTATTTGGCCTGACGGTGGTTTTTATGCGGCGGAACAATCTTTACCTTGTGGAGCGCGCGGACCGCTATGCCCAGCAAGGGGAAGCCAGCAAAGTAGGGACCATGCACGTGCTGGGTGTGGTTCATACCTATTTTCACGGAGCTGTATGGGCAACGATTTTTTACGTCCTGGGCGTGTGGCTCTTCCGAAGGCTGCTGCCATTTATGCAGAGGCTGCCCGATTTTCCAGTGCATTACCTTCAGGCCGTTTTACTGGGAGTGGGAATGGCAGTCATGATCAACTATTTCATTAACCGGCGGCGGCTGGGATATCTGGCAGCAGGGCTTCTTTTGGGGCTTGGAACAGCCATATTTGGGAACTGATGCATGCGATTGATTACCCGAAAAGTTTTGCGGCGGCTTTTCTGGCGCAGTTTTTATATTCAAGGATCCTGGAATTACCAGCGGATGTTGAACCTGGGGTTCTGCTACTGCCTTTTGCCGCTAATCAAAACCCTGCGGCTTGGCGAGGCGGAGCGCCGGGCTTTCCTCCAGCGGCACCTGGAATTTTTTAACGCCCATCCTTATTTTGCCTCGTTTGCTCTTGGAGCAGTGGCCCGGCTGGAGGAACAGCATAAAACGGAAAAATGGCCTTCCGCCCGGCCGATTTCTGTACTGAAAAATCGTCTTTGTGGCCCGCTTGGCGCCATCGGTGACCGCCTCTTCTGGGGGAATTTCCGGCCGCTTATTGCCATGATTGCCATTTACCTTACCTTTCTTTTTGGCATTTGGGGTCCGGTTTTTATGCTGGTAGCCTACAATATTGCCCATTTGTACCTGCGCTATTACGGGGTTGTGCGGGGATACCAGCTGGGATTTGACATTGTACGCGAGCTTTCCAAACGGAAGTATGAAAAATATATTCAGGCGATCGGAAAAGTGGGCGCCGTCGCCTGCGGCATGCTGATCGGTTTTTATGAAATGGCCGGAGTAAAACGCGGCGATTTCCTGGGCCCAGTTTTGTTTGCATTCACTATGGCGATTTCCTTTATTTTCATTCGATTACGAAAGCCTGTGCTTTTACCGATATTATTGTGTATTGGCCTATTAATCACCGCCCTGGTGGGAATTGGGAGGATGTGAAGGGAAGAAAGCCCATGGTAGAAAAAACGGTTACGGTAAAAAACAAACTCGGAATCCACGCGCGGCCGGCAGCGCTGCTTGTCCGCACGGCTGCCAAGTTTAAATCCAACATCTATCTCATCAAGGATGGGCAAACCGTAAACGGGAAGTCCATCATGAGTGTGATGTCGCTGGCGGCTGAACCGGGAAGTAAAATTGTAATTCGTGCAGAAGGAGAGGATGAAAAAGCAGCGGTGAATAAGCTGGCTGAGCTGTTTGAAAATAAGTTCGAAGAAGATTAGAGCAATGACGGCGAGAAAGAAAGAGCGAGTTTTTCGCGGGATTGCAGCGTCTCCCGGGATTGTGATCGGGCAGGCTGTGGTACTATCCCGCGAAAAGCTGGAGATTACGCAGAAGAGCATCCCGCCAGATCGGGTGGAGGAAGAAGTCAGCCGTTTTCTGGATGCCATTAACGCCACCCGAAAAGAACTGGAAGAGATCCGCAAGCGCGTGCTATACCGGCTCGGTGAGGAAGACGCCCGCCTGTTTGACGCTCACCTCATGATTCTGGACGACCGGGTTATCATTGATGACACCATCCGGAAAATCCGCGAAGAGCGCCTTAACGCCGAGTATGTTTACTTCCGCATTATGCGCGATTTTCATGATTCTCTGATGAGGAGCGACGACGAGTATCTGCGCGAACGGGGGCTGGATATCTTGGATGTTAAACGCCGCGTAATCCGGAAGCTTCAGGGAGCAGAATCCTGTCTGGTTTCTCCGGAACAGGGCATGCGCATTGTGGTAGCCCACCAGCTCACACCGTCTCAAACCATAATGCTGGATCGCAATGCCGTGCTGGGATTTGCCATCGATTTTGGAGGGAAGACATCCCACGTAGCCATTCTCGCCCGAGGTCTGGGAAAACCTGCCGTTGTGGGCCTGAAAGATTTTGCCGATCAGGTGGAGGATGGCGACCGCCTGATTGTGGATGGCAACCGGGGGCTGGTTATTCTTCATCCCGGGAAAGCTACCCTGCTCAGGTACCGGGACCTTCAGGAAAAGTATCAGCGTTTCCTTCAGGCACTGATTCCTCTGAAGGACTTGCCAGCTCAAACGCTGGATGGCCATAAAGTGGAACTGGGCGCCAATATTGAGCTGCCTCAAGAGGTGGAATCGGCGATTCGCCACGGGGCCAGGGGCATCGGGCTGTTCCGAACAGAGTATATGTACCTGGCACGGCGTGATTTTCCAGATGAAGAGGAGCAGTACCAGGAATACAAGCGTGTGGCAGAGCGCGTCTATCCGCATTCGGTCATTATCCGGACCTTCGATCTCGGGGGAGACCGTCTGGTTATCGGGGACATGAAGCTGGACGAGGAAAATCCATTTCTGGGGTGGCGGTCCATCCGCATTTCGCTGGATATGCCCGATATTTTCCTGGCACAGCTGAAGGCCATTTTGCGTGCCAGCGAACGCGGCAATGTCCGGGTCATGTTTCCCATGATCTCCAGCGTGGAGGAAGTACGCAAAGCCAAAGAGCTGCTGCACCAGGCCATGGAAGATCTGGACAAAAGAGGCCTGCCATACGATCGCAATATTGAAGTTGGCGTTATGGTGGAAGTTCCCGCCGCCGTGATGATTCTGGAACATCTGGCTGCCGAAGTCCAGTTTTTCAGCATCGGAACCAACGATCTGATTCAGTACACGCTGGCCGTAGACCGCGGCAATGAGCGGATTGCCCATCTTTATACCAACTACCACCCTGCCGTGCTAAAGCTCATCAAGCGTATCGTTGAAATTGGACACAAAGCAAACCGCTGGGTGGGACTTTGCGGCGAGATGGCGGCTGATCCGCTTATCATTCCTTTTCTTGTGGGGATCGGTCTGGATGAACTTTCTGTTACGCCGGTGCTTTTGCCGGAAGTGAAGAAGCTGATCCGCTCGCTCCGCTTTAATTCCATGAAGCGCATTGTGGACGAAATTCTGGAAGAGGACGTCGCTCAAGATATCGAGGCGCGGCTGCAGGCCTATCTGCAAAAAGAAGTACCCGACATTCTCGAAGTCCTTTTGCCACAATTTCAGAATGATAAAAACGAAAGGGGACATTCCGTATGAGCAATCAGATTCTCAGCGAAATATCCCGGATCGATCAGTCCAATATGCTGGACCTGATTTTGAATTTTACCGAGCAGGTTCAGCGGGCTGTGGAAATTGGCAAGGAAGCGGAAGTAGACGAACCAAAGGGCCCCATTCACCAGGTGCTGATTACGGGAATGGGAGGCTCCGCCATTGGCGGCAATATTCTGCAGCGTTTGTTTACCGCTTCCTGCACCTATCCCTGCCTGGTGGTGCGGGATTACTGGCTGCCTGGATGGGCAAACCGCAATACACTGGTTGTGGTTTCCAGCTATTCGGGCAATACGGAAGAAACATTAACTGCGTACGAAAAGGCAATTTCTATGGGATGCCCATGTGTTGTCTGTACAAGCGGTGGCGAGTTGCTGGTGCGCGCCAGAAAGGAAGGGCATCCTTACATTCAAATACCCGGTGGGCAGCCGCCGCGCACGGCTCTGGGATACTTGCTGGTTCCGTTGCTGGTCAAATTTGTGGACTGGGGCTGGATAAAATCTTCGCTTGTTGATTGGGACGAGCTTTATTCGCTGCTGCTGAGCATTGCAGAGGAAAACAACCCGCGCCAGACACAGAACTCGCCAGCATGGAAGATTGCGGAAAATCTGAAGGACCGACTGCCGGTAATTTATTCTTCCGTAGCCCTTGAACCGGTGGCCATGCGGTGGAAAGGGCAGCTGAGCGAAAACAGCAAAGTTCTGGCCTATCACAATCTTTTCCCGGAGATGAATCACAACGAGATTGTGGGATGGCAAAGAGTGGCGCAGA